>JAYRHC010000023.1:0-12966 GCA_041907525.1 Candidatus Woesebacteria bacterium | reverse complement strand
TTTATTTCATTCAGTGACGTATCGTTTTCTTTGTATCTTGGTCCTATACCGAATACGTGTATCGCGATACCTCCGTGTTTCAAGGCAGCGACCGAATTATCAATCACCCTCATCTGCTTTTCTTTCGGAATAAACTTCAATAATACATGCGAATATACGATATCGTATGGACCGTACGGTATGGCCTCTGTGACGTCCTGTGCATATACTTGCGTTTCTCCCGAAAGATGCTCTGTGATAATATCAAATGTATTAATATCCACTGCATGACCCAGGATTTTAGAAAACAGGTCTCTGTGACCTTGCACATGTCTTTTATCTGCGACTCCAAGTACCGCGATCTTTGAAAGCTGCTCCGTCTTATATGCATCAAGCTCGGCGATCCTCAATAATTCTTCTTCTTTTTCTTTCAGCAATGCGTCTGACCGCTCCCGTGATCTTTGTTGTTTAGATCGATGATAAGCCGACAACATATATTTTAGAATTTGTTCATCCTACCACTTCTCCCTCCTCAACTTTCTTATCTCCTGCGGGTGGGGTCTGGCCTGCGCCTGCTTGTCCCGGCGCTTCACCTACTGGCTGGGCGCTTGATCCGATCTTGGTCATGGCCTGCTGTAGCTCGTTGGATTTTGTTTCAAGATCGGTCTTTGATCCTGTCTCTAGAATGTCTTTGAGCGCTTTGATCTTGGCCTCCACATCTGTCTTGACGTCTGCAGGGACCTTATCTCCAGCATCTTTGAGTGCTTTCTCAGCCTGATAGATCAGGGTATCTGCCCTGTTTTTGGCTTCGATCTTCTCTCGAGCTTCTTGGTCTGTCGCTGCATTCTTCTCTGCTTCTTGTTTCATCTTCTCTACCTCGTCTTTAGAGAGTCCTGTAGATCCTGTGATCTTGATATTCGCCGTCTTGCTCGTGGTCTTCTCTTTCGCGGTCACCGTCAGGATGCCATTCGCATCTATATCGAACGTCACCTCTACCTGAGGTACACCGCGAGGCGCTGAGGGGATCCCGTCGAGCGTGAAGTGTCCGAGTGACTTGTTGTCCCGTGCCATGGGTCTCTCTCCCTGGAGCACATGTACTTCGACCGAGGTCTGATTGTCAGCAGCAGTCGAGAATGTCTCTGACTTACTCGTGGGGATCGTGGTGTTGCGTGGGATAAGCGGAGTCGTGACGCCACCGAGGGTCTCCACTCCAAGGGTAAGTGGAGTGACATCGAGAAGTACTACATCCTTTGTCTCACCCAAGAGCACACCTCCCTGGATCGCTGCTCCGATGGCTACCACCTCATCAGGGTTCACGCCTTGGTTCGGGTCTTTCCCGAAATACTTCGTCACCTCCTCTACTACCTTGGGCATACGTGTCATCCCGCCGACGAGTACTATCTCATTCACTTTATCTTTCGTGATGCCGGCATCTTGCAATACTTTCGTGACGGAGTCGAATGTCTTCGTGATGAGTCCCTCTACGAGTGATTCGAGTTTCGCTCGAGTCATCGTCATGGTTATGTGGAGTGGCCCATTGGGTCCTGCTGAGATAAAGGGAAGCTGGATCTGGGCTTCGGCGCTTGAGGAGAGCTCGATCTTCGCTTTCTCCGCTGCTTCCTTGAGTCGTTGCATGGCTTGAGAATCCGCAGTAAGGTCGATCTGATTCTCTTTCTTGAATTCTTCGACCATATACATGATGATGGCTTTATCGAAGTCATCACCTCCCAGGTGGGTATCTCCACCTGTTGCTTTCACCTGAAATACTCCCTCACCCAGCTCCAGCACAGTCACGTCGAAGGTGCCTCCTCCGAGATCGTATACGATGATAGTTTCGTTCTTTTTGCGATCAAGCCCATAGGCGAGAGCTGCTGCAGTAGGCTCATTGATGATACGCTCCACAGTGAGACCTGCGATCTCTCCCGCTTGCTTGGTGGCCTGGCGCTGTGCATCGTCAAAATACGCTGGCACAGTGATCACGGCACGAGTGACGGGAGCACCCAAGTAGGCTTCCGCATCAGTTTTAATTTTCTGAAGAACCATAGCTGAGATCTCCTGAGGTGTGTAGTCCTTGCCATCGACTGATATTACTGCCATATCTTCTCGACCTGCCTTGATGGTATACGGGAGCCACTTGATATCGCTTTGGATCGTCGCATCGCTAAATCTGTGCCCCATAAGGCGCTTCACGGAGAAGATGCTCTTCTTCGGATTCATGACCATCTGTCGTTTCGCTACATCACCAACTACCCGTTTCACGGGGTCGACGACGGAAGGAATGACATTGCGTCCTTCTTTCGAATGGATAACTTTCGGAGATCCGCCCTCCATCACTGCGACACACGAATTGGTTGTTCCAAGATCAATACCTATGATTTTCGACATAAGATTTGTTTATGAATGAATAATGAGTAATTGGTAATGAATAATTAGTGAAATTGGCGAATGGGGGGTGGAACTTCATGGGGATCATCTATTTCTAAAACTTTGCGATTATCTTTTGGCGCTGCAACTGCGTAATCTTTGAAACGTAGGTCGTCAAGTGGTATGTGCACATCTGGTGACTCACCACCTAACCCAAAATCAACTGTTCCATTATCTAATACATGTTCGTCGACGATTTCATGTATGCGCGCCACGTCCACTGTCTTAGCTACCCCATCATCACCGACGAAATCCCAAGCATTCGCCTCCTCCTGTCCTGCTGGTCTCATCCAATAGTTGCCCTCCTCATCTCCTACGGGCTCTTCTTTATCGCTAAATCCTACCCTATCTAGGCTTACCCTCCTGAAACCTGCTTTGCTCAGGATATTAATCAGCTTCTTCCCTTCTTCTCTTTTCCAATCGTCGCTGTTCAAGGTACCAAGAATAGCATCAAGCGGGACGTATCCCGCCATCCTCGTGAGATCAACTACCACTGCAATGACAGAACCTTCTCTGCCAAATTCTTCTTCAAGACTAGGCAGGCGATCACGACTTGATTCTGGGCGTCCAGGTTCGACATTTCTTTTTTCTTCTCCCTCTATCATATGTTTAAATCAATATATCACCGCACTGGCGCGAGTGAAATACTCGGCTCGGCTAACTGCATCTGCATATATTTGTCGGAACATTCTTTCATGGTATATTGCTTCGTACACTCACTGATGTACTCTGCTTTTCTGATTTGTTCCCTCGGATTTATCTTGATAAGTGCGATTACTGCGACGACCGAAAGGAAAACGAAAACCAAAGGAACACAGACGAGGAGCTTCACCCACCACTTCCATTTCGGCCAGAAAAGCGCGACTACTGCCCCGACAGGATACACGAATATGAGAAGTAGTACCGTGACAATGGTCTTCGTCTCTTCTGATGTCCCACCTTGACTTACTGCCACAGGCGCTCCACCCTCCACTGGCGCGACACGCTCATTATTCATCACTCCACTCTGTTGCGGCATCACGTCGATAATCGGCGGATTCACACTCTTGCCATTTTGCTCCATAATTAGGTAAAATAACAATGTTTTTGGATTTTGAGTTTTAGATTTTATTTGTTATTTGGATTTTGTCATTTGTCATTTGTTACTCTTCCCACCTTCACCTGCCCTACCCGTATGACTTTGTCCCCGAGCATATACCCACGCCTCACCACTTCCACCACCTTATTTTCTTCTTTTCCTTCGACAGTCCCTACCACTTCCGCAGTGTGCGGATCATATTCCTTCCCCATAAGCTCAATTTCTTTCAGTCCGAATTCTTCAAGTACATGGACAAGCTGATCTTTCACCATCTGCATGCCGGGGTCTTTGATAAATACTTCTGCTTTGTACAAGAGGTCTACCGTTGGGATGATCTGCTCCAGCACACTTGCGGTAGCGAGGGTAAATATCAGTTTGCGTTCTTCCTCGATTTTCCGTTGTAAATTCTTATAGTCTGCGAGCGCTCTCAAGTATCGCTCTTTATAATCTATATTAATTTCGACTTCTTTCACTTCTTTTTGCTCTTCCCCTTTCGTGGGTGCGAGTGGTTTGCCCATTGGATCGATCAGGTCGGATACGTCCGCCATAGAAAAAATAAAATTTGAAAAGCATTAACTCTCTTTCAACCCGATGTCTTCGAGAAGATGCGAGAAATAGCGCACCTGTGGGATATACACATCATACCGCATACGCTTGGGTCCGATAAGCCCGATCACACCCTGTACATCTCCCACGTGGAATTCTCCCATGACAGACGCGATAGGTTCGAAGGCAGGATCAGCGAAATCTTCTTCCCCCAGCATATAGAAAACTTCTTGGTTCGTCGCGAAAAATCGCTGCATCACTTGTTTCCAGAAAGAAAACTCATCAAGAATATCACAAAGGTGCCTCGCAGAGGCGCTCCCCATCACCTCGACCTCGTCGAATAAGCATGAGACCCCTGCATAATACATGTCTCCCGTATTGGTGGCAGAGACGGCGACGAGACCGGTGCGATCAGCGAGTATCTTCGTACCTGCTGAGAGCAGGCGGTGGATATGAGTTCTACTATCCCAAAGGCTATTTTTGTATGTGACTTCATCGATTGTAGACATCTGCTTCTCCTGCATGATATGAGTGATATAGTAGCGGAATCCCTTACCCGATGGTTCACGACCTGCAGAGAAATGGGATTTCTTGAGAAATCCCTTCGTCGTGAGCTCGACCATCTCGTTACGTATCGTAGCGGGAGATACTCCCAGTTTATATTTTTTTTCTATGATTTCAGAGCCCACAGCCTCCCCGCTCTCGGTATATTCGAGCACGATAGACTTCAGTATTTCGATTTGGCGAGGAGTAAGTTCGTCCATATGGTTAGCAGTATAGTATATCGTCTGCTAACTTGTCAAGAGGAGATCGGCGAATGACATTGCTGAATTGTGAACGTGTATCCGAAAACACCTATTTTGCGCAGACAACGGGGTTCTCCCGAGGGGTACGTCGCAAGCAAAATACGGTGTTGAGGATATCCATTTCCACAAAAGCTCAATATTCCGTTTATAATAAGACGATGCATACTAAAATCCCCCCCGCTGTCCATGCCTTCATGCAGACTATCCGTGAACATACATTTGAGGTATATATCGTGGGCGGAGCAGTACGAGATGTGCTCCTCGGTATGGAGACTACAGACTGGGATTTCGCGACCAACGCAACACCTGAACAACTCCTCCACATTTTTCCCGACTCTTTTTATCATAATACGTATGGCACGGTGACGGTGAAATGGGGAGCAGGGGGTGAAGAAATGCTGTTTGAGATCACGCCGTATCGTACGGAGCATAGTTACACCGATAATCGAAGACCTGATACGGTGGTGTGGGCTGACGACGTGAAAGAAGATCTTGCCCGAAGAGACTTCACGATGAACGCAATGGCGTATGATGGTGAATCATTGATAGATCCATTCGGCGGAAAGCAGGATCTGGAAGCGAAGCTTATCCGGACGGTTGGTGATCCTGATGCGCGCTTCGGCGAAGATGCACTTCGGCTCATGCGCGCCATACGGTTCGCTGCACAGCTTGGGTTTCTGATCGAGCCGAAGACCCGCGAATCCATCACCCGTAATGCGGCGCTCATCACCCGCATATCCTGGGAGCGTATCCGCGATGAGTTCCTGCGTACGATATGCGCGCCGCATGCCTCTGAGGGTGTGCTGTTTCTGAAAAACTCCAATATTCTCCGCTTCATCCTGCCGGAGCTTGACGCGTGTTTCGGGATCCCACAGAAATCCCCAGGAAGACATCATATCTACGATGTGGGTACACACTTGGTCATGTCTTTGAAACACAGCCAGTCCCAGGATCCCATCACCCGATTCGCGACCTTGATCCACGATGTCGGGAAGGTGCGGACATTCCATAAAGATCCAGAATCAGGAATGATCACATTCTATAACCATGAAGTCGTGGGCACCCATCAAGCAGTCCAGATCGCGGATCGTTTCCGCTTGAGCAAAGACCAGAAAGATAAGCTAGTGCGCCTGGTGGAGCATCATCAGTTCGTCGTGAGTGAAGATATGACAGATAATGCGATCCGAAGATTTATTCGGAATGTCACGAAGGAATATCTCGACGATATGTTCGAGCTTCGCCATGCAGATCGTCTGGGTGGCGCTGCTGCAGAGACGAGCTGGCGGACTGAGCTTTTCAAGAAACGCGTAGCAGAGCTTCTCATCGAACCCTTCACCGTGAAAGATCTGAAGGTAGATGGGAATGATGTGATGGAGATCCTGAAGATCAAACCTTCCCGCCAGGTAGGCGAGATCCTCGACGCCCTCTTCGCGAAGGTGGAGAATAAAGAAGTTCCAAACCAACGCGAAACACTGCTTACAGAAATTAAGAAAATATCCGGATAAACCCCTCTCCCCCTGACTTCGTCGAGGGTACTCTCCCCTACCTTCCTTCCTCGGGGAAGGTGTCCCCCTCCACTCGTGGAGGGGGCGGAAGGGGTGCCATCTTCTCCTTGACAACTCTCTCTCTCTCTCTGGGATAATTACTATAGGTTATCCCTCCAACAGTTTTTCCTCCGTCTGTGTGCCAACGGATGAAGGGAAAAGGGAGGGGAGAAAGGAGAAAATCATGGATCAAGAACCGAGCGTACGAGGACTTGGTTTGTTTTTACTTGTCGTCGGGTTGGCCATAGCGCTGTTCGTCGCGAGTTACATGATAACCGCGAAATACGGACAACCTGGGTTTGTGATGTTTACCGGGTTACTTTTGGCGACCGCAGGCCTGTTCCTTCTACTCTTCAGAACTAGAAAGTAGAAGGCAATCTTCCCCCTCTCTGAACGATCGCAGGCACATGCGGACGTTACGGAGAGGGGTCTTTCCTTTTGAGAAATTAACCCCTTCACCCGCTCAGATTCTTGAGCGGGAGCTTCCCGAAGGAAGCATTTCTCATGTCTTGTGTCTCGTGGTGCTGCCATTCGCTAGGAGTTTACCCTGAGCGGAGTCGAAGGGCCATTAACCTTTTGAGCCAAAGGCTCATCCGCCTCTGGAGTACGCTTTCCCCCGTTTCTCTATCCATATCATCACCGGTGTCGCTACGAAGGGCGACGAGTAGACTCCAGTAAGTGTACCTGTAAGTAAGGTTATCGCGAAGAAGCGGATAGAGTTCCCTCCGAGAAGTACCAGTGCTACAAGCATGAAGATGATCGTGAGAGAATTATTTATGGAGCGTACCATCGTCGCAGATACTGCTTTATCAGCAAGTTCTTCGATCGAGGCATTCATCCGCGTCTTGCGATACTCACGGATCTTATCGAATATGATGATGGTGTCGTGTGTGGAGAATGTCATCGTCGTCAGAAGCCCAGTGACGAAAAGTGTGTCAAGCTGCGCCCCCATGAAATGACTGATGAGAGAATAGGTCCCGAGCACTACGAGAAAGTCATGCACCAGCGCGACGACCGCAGCCACCGCGAAGCTCATCCGTTTGAATGCATAGAATATGTACCCCAGGATCGCGAGGATCCCGAGCGCCACGGCGATGAGAGTCTTACGCATCGCTTCTTGCCCGATGACAGGCCCGACGGTATTGAGCCGAAGGAGTGTGGTCGACTGGCGGGTTAGTTCGTCGATATATTTACGCAGCTGAGCCTCGTTCTTTTCATCAAGATTACTGGCTTGGATGGTGAGCGTGTTATCAGGTTTCAGTTCGTGTGATCGGTAGGTCGCATTCGCGCGGGTGACAGACTTTTTAATATCATCCGTGGAGAGAAGGTACGAACTTAAGGGACTCACCTGGTACGACACTTCCGTCCCCCCTGTGAACTCGATGGAGATCCGATACCCCCATCGCACGATAGAAAACAAACCCGTCCCGATGACGAGACACGAGATGAGTAGATACAGCCAATTGTATTTTGAAAAATGAATCATATCCTCACGAATGTTTATAAAATACTTTCAACAACCTACGTGTGATGACGACACCAGTGAATAAGCTTGTTACGACGCCAAGTGCAAGGGTAAGTGCAAAACCCTTCACGAGCCCGAACTGCGGCAGGAATTCCCAATTCAGCGGATTAAATAATATGAATGCTACAAGCAGTGTCGTAATATTCGCGTCTTTGATCGCATCCATGGCCTTACCGAAGCCCAGGCGAACTGCAGTTTCATGTGGCTTGCCATTGCGTACTTCTTCTTTGATACGTTCGAAGATAAGGATATTACTGTCGACTGCCATACCGATGGAGAGAATGAACCCCGCGATGCCAGGCAGCGTAAGCACCACCGGTACCGCACGGAATAGCGCATGAGTGATAAGGCCGTATAAGATAAGCCCCAGACTTGCGACCAGCCCAAGCCTGCCATAATAAAGGATCATAAAGAGAACGACACCGATAAGACCGACGACCCCTGCGAACACACTGCGCTGCACATCAAGCGCACCTAGAGACGGTCCCACGGTCTCATTCTGTACCAGGCGGATAGGTACAGGGAGCGCGCCAGAGTTGATCGATACTGCGAGACTTTTCGCGGTATCCACGGTGAACTGTCCTGTGATGATGGCGGTGCCGTCGAGGATCTCAGTCTGTACGACAGGTGCAGTCAACAGATCTTTGTCGAGAAATATCCCAACCAGTTTTTTTACATTGCGTTTGGTGATATCCGCGAATTTCTTCGCGCCTGCGTCACTGAAATTAAGCTGGACACTCGGCTCGCTGTTCTGATTATTGAAGGTTACCTGTGCTTTCTTCACATCTTTCCCCGTGAGTCCTGTCTCTTTCGTGAGACGAAATACCGCAGAGCGTGTGGCTATGGAGATGGGTATCGTGGGGTCAAGCTCACCTTCCTCCTTAAACACGAGTTGGGCTGTCTGACCGATAAGGCCTATCGCCTCTTCATGATTTTTGATCCCGGGGAGATCTACACTGATCCTGTAGAGCTTGCCTAACCGAAGTACCTGTATAGCAGGTTCAGAAACTCCGAAGAGATTTACTCTCCGTTCGATAATGTTCCGCGTCGATGTAATGGCGTCACTGATATCAGCATCCTTGAGTTTGCTCGTATCTGCCTCGAAGACGAAATGGCTCCCACCCTGTAGGTCGAGTCCGAATTTCGTGACAAATTCTTTCTTATATTCTTTCCCATCGCCATATTTAAAGTCGATAATCGGTGCTCCGATGGACGTATTCACTTTCCATTTGTTGATCTGAAACCTGATGGGAATCTTCGCAGGGAGATTCACCCACAGGAGACAGATGAGGAGCACAAGCACAAACAGTCTATGGATAAATCGAATTAGCATATTACTTACACAATGGACTTGTAGCGAAATAAGCAAACGCCTGTCATCTCGACTCCCCGCTCAAGAATCTGAGCGGGGGCGGAGAGATCCCTTTTTCAATGCTACTATTGCATCTTCATTGACACTTCGACAAGTTCCGATTATATCGAGAATGCTCGACGAAGTCGGCACTCAGTGTGACACAGTCACAGAGAGTCACATATCTAATGACTGATGACTGTCTACTGACGACTGACGACTATGCTATTTCAGCAAATCCTCTTCGTGCCCTATGAGCATTACTTTCGATGTTCGGAGGAACTTGCCGATGAATGGATCGTTATTTCGTTTACGGAATGCCAGCTCGTCTTCTGTCATCACGGTGTAGTTGATCTCCCGACCAAAATCCTGCTCGCAATATGATATCACCTGTGCGAGCTCAGGCAACACGATCGTTCCCACTCCGAGTAGATAGATCTCATCCGCGCGGATATCTATCTTCTTGACGTACTTCAGGGAAAGAGCGAGCACTTTGACTTTCCCAAGTTTCGGACCTGCTTCTTTGATAAGACTCGCGATGCGTGAAGTTTTCGCGAAAATTCGCAAGAATTCATCGAAGAATACGTAGTTTTTGTTCAGTCGGAAAAATATTTTGTTGAGTCGACGCTCGCTATCGAGGACCTTGCCTTCGACGAGGATATCGAGCTCTCGCTTGATCGCATTGACCTCTTCCCCTGTTCTTCTGACAATATCACGAAGATAATAGGTATCCTGCGGACTCTGGAAGAATAGGGTGAGCACAGCCCGTCGGGCCTTCGATGTGATGATGTAATCGAGCATAGCACTAGAGGATTGATGACTATTCTCCGACTGTCGAGTCGGGTGCTTTGGAAGTAGCGGCTTTCGGTTTCGCCACTTCTTTCGCCTTCGGCCCATATAATACCTCATTGCCTTCAGGAATCATACTGATCCACACAGCGCCACGGACGATCGGAATCTCTTTCCCTGTGCTATCGAGAAATTGCATCTTGCTGTCGAGCTTCTCCTTTTCCCACGTTCCCTTGATGACGTTGCCATTCTGGAATGCATACATCGGACCACTCCCCGTAAGTCGATATACTACGTGCCCCCCTGGATAGTCATCATTCGCCGCTGTCTCTATCGCTTCGATCACGATGACATTTTTCGCGGTGAGTTGTTTTCCGGTATTGTAGTCAAGATGCGCTTTCCCACCATTAAACCTCTTGTATACGTTGTTCACCGCATCGAATTCCCATCGCACACCGTATTCTGAAACATTCGTGTCATAGAAATCATATGTGATCGGAGACTCTTTCCCTCGCGCATTCGTTTTCGCATCATCTATGAATGTCCAGGGAGTCCAGCCCTTATTCCACGCGACTCCTTCCTCATCGACATTCGTGAGCTTGCGATTTTTCGCTGCGTACTCCCAGAGCTTCGCAGTGCTGCTATACATAGTATGCTCTGTAGCGACATCAGGAAGACGATCGTAGTCCCGGTAGAAGTACGGATACGGGATTGAGAATTGGTTTAGGTCGTTATAGAAATTCCATTCGATGTCTCTCAGATAGCCAAGTGCATCTGCAGGCGCACCATTCCCACAACCACTCCCCGTGGTCTCGTCACAATTCGCGCCACCGACGTGTGCATAGAGAGGATTATTCCCCCACTCCCGAAGTAAGTTAATAAAGTGTACCCGAGCCGAACGTACAGGTCCCACGGTCTTCGCATCCTGACAATAGAATATACTCATCGTTCGTGTAACACCTCCTTCAGAAACCGCTTCGTACACCACATCAGCATTGGAGATACCAGACTGCGGACGCGCTTCATGATGATTCTCGATAACCACTGCCAGAGGTCTGCGTTTTTCCCATTTCGCCTTTGCAGATTTTCCAAACATCGCACCATTGATCGGACATTCTTCTGTCTGAGGCTCAGAGGGCACGGTCGGTTCTACTACCTGTTTATTCGCGGTTTTGCTGGATGAAGATGATGCGATCGCTGAAGTCCCGAGATATGCGCCCGTCGCGGCGACGAGATACACGATGATAGAGGTTATGATGAGTTTTTTTTGATCCATAATAGATGCGCATTCTAGCGTTTTGAGAAAGGTGCGTCAAGGGTGATAGGGTTATAGGTTTAAACTGATGCGTTCCTTGAAATATCCCTAATACTTGATAGACTATCCTCCATGACGCACAAAACCAAAGCCGAGAAAATAGCAGCTGCTCTCCGAGCGAAGCGGGACACGTTCCCTTCTGCACCATCAGGAATCGGCACGGGAAGTAGTCAGCCTCCCTCTCAAGTCTCACCCGTGCTTGCATCTCACCCGAGTCCAACGATTCGTCATGAAGCTGACGTATACGAGCCGAAGGATCTTCGCAAAACGATTGTTATCACTCTGCTCATCGTCGCACTGCTCACCCTCGTCTACGTGTTCCAGTATAAAGGATACTTCTGAAAGCAAAATCCTCCGCCAAGAACTTCGTACTCAGGCGGATCCGCCACAATGCACAAAGTGCTTTAGGCGGAAAATGACAACTGTTTTCTGGGCAACGTCAAATTTCTGCAGCGGAAATGTCTGAGGAAGTCACCGCCCTTCGACAAGCTCAGGGTGACAAGGTGACTGACGAGTTTTTACGTGAAGAAATTGGATGTTGCCCCCCCCATACATCTCGAATTCATTTTTGCTATTCGCTATTCGCTGACCATCTGTCTACCGCCTGATCGCCCCTCCTCTTCGGAGGGCAAGCTGATTTCCTGATCACCTTACTCCTGTCTATCGCCGACTGCCTCGCCCTTCCGTAGCCTTGCGCGAAGGAGGGACGACTGTCGACTCGTTCCTGCTATAATGTCACTATGCATCGTCAAACTATCTCGGGCTCGCTTTTGCTTTCTGGGAAGACCAAACTTCCCGTCGCGCGATCTCAGAAACTCGTCCTCGTGGGTGGATGTTTCGATATTATCCACTATGGGCACCTCATGTATCTGAAAAACGCGAAGGAGCTGGGTGATGTTCTTGTAGTAGCGCTTGAAAATGACACCTTCATCCGTGAGCATAAGGGTCGCGCTCCGTTCCATACCCAGAAACAGCGTGCTGAGATGCTCCTGAACCTGAGAACAGTGGACTTCGTGGTGCTTTTGCCGACGATGGGGTCTGATGAGAAATATCAGGCTCTGGTCGAACATATACAACCACAGGTCATCGCAGTGACAGCAGGAGATGCGCTTATTCACAAAAAGAGAACATATGCGAAAATGGTCGGCGCACGGCTGGCGATCGTGAATAAAATCATCAGCGGATTATCAAGTTCCACTATTACTACCTATGCTCGTATCGTGCACGATTGACATTCCTGAGGGAGTTAAAAAACAGATCGAGAAAGAAACATCCGTCGTATTTGACGCGCATCCGGAGTATCTTTGGTATGAAGTGGCAGAATATCGTATCCCGCTCTATCAATGGACTTCGGTCGAGCCTGATCTTGTCGAGAAACTGTCAGAGAAGGTATCTGCTCTTCTTTTCGAACAAAAACCTCTGGTGCTCTATAGCCTAAAATATGCAGTGAAGATCAGCAGTCATATTGATATTGTCTTACTATTCCAAGAAGACCGCAGGTACCGATCGATCGTGGAATCGATCGTCGGATTCTTTAGCCCTGAAGTGAAGCCTGTCTTCGTCCCGATGCTGCCCCTTGCGCGCTATAAAATCCCTGCCAAACAGCAAT
>JAYRHC010000022.1:0-3731 GCA_041907525.1 Candidatus Woesebacteria bacterium | reverse complement strand
TCACTATTTCCTCCTTTTTTTATGTTGGTCATTATTCTTTTCAATCGGATACCTGATGAAGAGAATACCCGACGAATATTTCAACGGATCGTGGATATTATCGATGCAGACGCTTCTTTTGAGAATAAAATCGTGATGATCGCGCCTAAGGTGAAAGCCCGAAGACCATCTCTCCAGCTTGGCTTCTCAGTCTTCTATATCGCGACATTCATCGTAACACTCTATCTTATTTGGCTTCTCCTGACAGCGCTTAAGTTTAATGTGATCAGTCAGCTAATTTTCCTGTTCTTCGTTTCTACGATCGCATTCTTCGCCCATCGTATAAAAAATGTTACGAATGAGTTTAAGCTTATCGAAAAAGATTCCTTCTTCACCCCCTTTGTTGATTTCTTTTTCATGCCGATGCTTGCGATGGGAAAGTTTTTCTCTAGTGAGCTTGCGAAGCTTAATTTCTTCACTTTTATTTTCGATATTCTCATCGAGGCACCATATAAATTAATCATTGAGGTAATAGAGGAGTGGATCAGCTTTACCCGTACTAAAAAGGAGGAAATCGTATGAGTAACGGATTTACCAAAGCACTCATTTTTGAGCTCGATGGTACTGCGGTACCGAAAAATTCGAAGCCCACCCCTTCAAAGGGTGTAGTAGATGCTCTGAAGCAGGCACATGAGAGGGTGGTCGTACTATTCGCTACCAATCGCAATTGGAAATCGGCGAAGGACGCCGCTAAACTTTTGCAAATACAATACCCCTGTGTCACGCTCGGAGGTTCGCAGGTCGTGGACCCCGTGACCAATAAAGTGATATGGGAACAAGATCTTGACCCTGGCGTGCCTTTGAAGATTATTGAGATCGCGAAAACTTTCGAGGCGAAAGTATTTAACTATGATTCTGGGAAATTAATCTCCCCTAAGTCATATAAAGTAAAACCTGTTGAACCGATAATCGCATTACAGGTTTCTGATAAGAAATCACAAGAAATGCTTAAGCAGATTAAAAAGATTCCGCTTCTCAATGTGGAAACATCACATGCAAGAGAAAAGGGATTCACGCAAATAAACGTCAAACACATTCACGCGACTAAGTTTATGGCCTTGCAAACGATCGCCAAAAAGTTGAGGCTCAACCCGAAAGAATGTGTAGGGGTCGGTGACGCAGCTGCAGATATCACTCTTCTTAACTTCTGTGGTGTGAAAATCGCTATGGGCGGGGCTACGAGCCGTCTCAAGGAACTTGCTCAGCATATCGCACCTACGATCGAAGAGGATGGTCTCGCGTGGGTCGTGCAAAAATTCATCCTGGGAGGATAACTCATGCGTATTGGTTTTTTTGATTCTGGCATCGGTGGAGTGACAGTGGCTCAAGCAGTAATGAAGGCTTTACCTGGATATGAGTATGTCTACTACGCTGATGATACCCACATGCCCTACGGGAACAAAGAGAAAAATCTTATATACACGCTCACCACGGACGCACTTCGGAGGATGTATGAAAAGAAGTGTAAACTCGTGATCCTCGCATGTAATTCTGCGAGTACCGTCTTGCCGCGTATCCAACAAGAATGGCTACCGAAAGAGTTTCCTGACCGTAAGGTACTAGGTGTTATTCGTCCCACGGTAGAGCACATGGTAGAGACGACGAAAGTGGACAAGGTATATGTTCTCGCCACTCCGGTGACGGTGAGCTCACAATCATTCGATCACGAACTCGCAAAGATTCAAAAATCAGTCGATTTCCATGAGATCGCATGCCCAGGACTTGCAGAAGCGATCGAGTATAGCGCTGATTCTATGCATGATCAGAATATCATCTCCTTATGTGAGCGATATTTGGAGACTGTACCCACCAAGGGAGCGTTTGAAATTTACACGGGATGCACGCATTATGCGTTCGTGACTGGGCATATTAGAAAGATGCGTCCTCATACACGAGTGCGAAATCAAGGACGCATCGTCGCGAAGAAATTAGTATCATATCTATCACGCCATCCCGAAATCGAGAAGTGCCTGTCTCGCGTGACCACGCCTTCACTTGAGATACTCTGCAGCTCAGGTAGTAAAAAGTATATTACAAAGGTGGAGAAAGCATTCCAATCAGTAGTCACCACACCATAGGAGCTCGCTAAGGGGGAGACCTCTCAACCAATCCCGCCAACGGCGGGACTGCTCCTGCCTCTTCGGCAGGTCACCGATGAGGTGACTACCTCCGCCTCCGCCGAGTCGGCGGATCGGCGCAGAGCTACGAGTCGATCAATGCTCTTTGCCCTCCTAATTTCGGGCGTATCCCTTAGCATATCTCTGCTGCGGGCTACGCGCTCAATAAACGGCGGGCATTGACATATCTAAACTCACTACGTATCGCTAAGATATGTCAATGTGAGCTCGGAGAGATTCGAACTCTCAACCAATTCCTTAAGAGGGAACTGCTCTACCGTTGAGCTACGAGCCCAATATCATTCTTTGCCCTCCATATCTCGGGCGTAAGTCTTAGCATATTTCCGCTGCGACTTACGCGCTCGATTATCGGCGGGCATTGTCATATCTAAACTCTCCGCCGAATCGGCGGAATCGCTAAGATATGTCAATGTGCCCCTAGAGGGAATCGAACCCCCATCACATGGTTCGAAGCCACGTACTCTATCCTTTAAGCTATAGGGGCTACTGCTGAAACCATCGTTTCTTCCTGCTATTATACTATCCTAAACCATCCTATGAAACCCAAAGAACATGCGCAAAACCCTAAACTCGCCAGTCCCGATAATATCGGGGAAACTCGAAACTCTAACACTAAGCCTCGATTCCATCGGCTACATAAGGTGCTGCAGAAAGAAGTGGACTTCCTATTGTTTATTCTGCTTATCATCAGTGCTCTGTCGATATCGATCATCGTATACAGCACTCAGAATGTCAGGAAAATGCTCCAGTCTAATCCTGAAGAAATCACCTCATTGTCAGGAACGTCATCGGCCTCGAACATCATTCGGAAAGAAAATATACGAAAGCTCGAATCGTACTTTGCTAAGAATGAGTCTCCGCTCTATCCTTATGCTCGTCTTATAGTAGAACAAGCCGAGCTCTACGGGATCGACTATCGGCTTATTCCTGCGATCGCTATGAACGAATCAACCCTCTGCAAAAATATCCATGAGGATTCATACAATTGTTGGGGGTGGGGTATATACGGCGATATCGTTACCAGATTCGAAAGCTACGAAGATGCTATTCGCACCATAACCAGAGGTATACGAGAACAATATTATGATAGAGGTATGTCTTCACCCAGCGCGATAATGCGTGCATATACCCCGAGTTCTCCAGACGGCGTTTGGGCGAAGAAGATCGAGTGGACGTATCGACAGATCGATAAACAATAAGGGGAGAATATTAGCCTGTGGATCGAGCAAGAGTAAGTTCTTGAGACATCGAATACTGTGTGCCCTGTTTTTTCGTCCTCGTAGCGAAAAGGCTTCCCCGTTTCTTCTTTCGTGAGATAAGGGCTTCGAGCCAGGTGTTAGATTCATTGATATTCGCGAGGAACGCACGGAACATCATCACCAGAACCTCTGCATTCGTCACATGATATATTCCTTTTTTTGCTTGCTGTTGTTCAAGGAGAAGCATTTTCTTGATCTGCTCGAGATTCTCATTCATGGTGTGCTGAGCTTTTTCATATTTCTCGATTTCTTTTCGAAGCATTTCGTGGATCTCATCAATATGTTTCCGATCTTC
>JAYRHC010000021.1:0-11201 GCA_041907525.1 Candidatus Woesebacteria bacterium | reverse complement strand
TGTCATCAAAGCAGTCCGTGAGATCAAGCCTGATCTCGGACTTATGGATGCGAAGAAGCTCGTGGAGTCCGCTCCTCAGGATCTTCTCGTCGATGCGAAGAAAGACGCAGCGAATGAGGCGAAAGCCAAGCTCGAAGCCGCCGGTGCTAAGGTAGAATTGAAATAACCCGATTGTCATCCCGTTGAAAAACGGGATCCAGTTACAATCCCCCCGCCAAAAGCGGGGTTTTTATTGAGTACAAGTTCGCCAATAATAGATTTACGCTTGAGTACGACGAGGACACGCTGCACATCTTACGATCCCGAATCATCCTGCCTCTCGAAGGACTTCGGCACCACAGACAGTCCCCTTGATTGTTGGGGGGTCACCTCCAGAGCAGTTTCTATATGTTTGCCCAGCTTCTTTTGAACCAATAGCATGTGGGAGGGATGATGATGCAAAAATTCCTAGTTCTCTATATATTGCTCTGAGCTCTTGTTGATCATCTAGTGAGGACTCCCGGAAACCACTGGCTTTACCTATTGTTGGCATATTCAAAAGTAGAAATTACAATTTCCCGATTGTAAAGCAGAGAGAGAGAGAGAGATGTCAAGTGCTATAGGATGTTTCATTGTGATCAATTCTGGAGCTTACGAGGAAGAATCTAGTGGAGGTGTTTCTTGGGTTGCTTGTCGAGGACAGTAGCTACCGAGAACTCCCCTTGTGGAGCATGCGGCGCCACCCTGTAACGAACAATAAATAACTCGTTGAAGCGTTACCGTATTGAGAGGCCCATACAGCAGCGGAAAATACCCCTCTGAACTATAACAATGTCCACACGGCCCAAGAGACCCAGGATATCCATCAAATAATCGGGGACCATTTATTACTTCTGTTTGTTTTTCTGTCATACTGCAACATTTTAACGAGATGCTCAAAAATGCAAAGTGATACACAAACACATCTTTCCTAAGTCATTTCAACGCCATTCTTCAACACATGGGAGGAATTCCAACAATCTGAACAGGAAACGATCCTCTAGTACCCAGTGAAGGACGTGGACCAGAGCCTAAGCATGCTGTTGAATCATATATTCCTCCACAGGGGCACGGGACATATGCAGCTTGTAGTATAGCGCTGGGGTGAAGACATTCTACATCTCCCCAAGATAAACAAGCATGTTCACATCTTACCGAAATCTTAGGTTGTACATACATGTTTGATAAACCAGGAACCATATTCTGATTGTAAAGCAGAGAGAGAGATGTCAAGTGCTATAGGATATTTCGGGCGGACATATTCTGCCGCTTTTCTTCCGCAAGAATTTGTGGTAGTATTGACCCCTATGGCTGATAAAAAACAATCATATGGAGCTTCCTCTATCGTGGTGCTTGAGGGACTCGAACCAGTCCGCAAACGACCTGGTATGTACATCGGCACCACATCCCAAGCAGGCGTCAACCACTGTCTCCAAGAAATCGTCGATAACTCCATAGACGAGGCACTCGCGGGATTCTGTAAAACGATCCGTATCATCATCCAAAAAGACGGCTACATGACCGTCCTTGACGACGGTCGAGGAATCCCCGTAGAGATAAATCCAAAGTACAAAGTCTCCGCGCTTGAGCTCGCCATGACCAAGCTTCACGCAGGAGGGAAATTCGAAGGCACCGCATACAAGGTCTCAGGAGGCCTCCATGGGGTCGGTGCCTCCGTCGTGAATGCGCTCTCCGAGCACGTCATCGTCGAGATCCGTAAAGACGGCGTACTCCATAGACAAGAATACCATCGCGGTATCCCCGCAGGTCCGCTGAAAGTATATAAGGAGTCACTCCTTGGATTCGAGAGTAAGAACGGTACAGCATACAGTTTCAAACCCGATTCCCAAATCTTTAAAGAAACGACAGAGATCAATTTCCCCGCATTCAAAAAGCTTGTGAAAGAGCGGGCATTTCTCATAAATGGCATCTATTTCTACATCGATAACCAAAAGACCGATGAGCAGAATGCGTACTACTTCGACGGTGGAATTGTGTCGCTCGTGAATGATCTGAATCGCGATAAGAAAGTGATCCATGAGCCGATCTATTTCAAGAAACAGTCAGAGAATGCAGACAAGGAAGTCGAAGTCGCCATCCAGTTTAACGATAGCATCAGCGAGATCGTGCAGACGTATGTGAACGTCACCTATACGACAGAAGGGGGGACACACCTCACCGGCTTCAAAACTGCGCTTACCCGTGTCATCAATAATTACGCTAAGAAAAATCTTTCAGAAAAGGACTATAAGGACGCCTTCACGGCGGATGACATCAAGGAAGGGCTCACCGCGGTCGTATATGTGAAGATGTCATCCACGAATCTACAGTTTGAAGGACAGACGAAGACGAAGCTTGGCAACAGCGAAGTACAGACATTCGTCCAACAAGCGACGAACGAGTATCTTGACGTCTATTTCGAAGAACATCCACGTGATGCGAAAGAAATACTCGGGAAGATCATGCTCGCACAGAAAGCCCGCATGGCAGCGAAAGCCGCGAAGGATGCAGTGCTGCGCAAAGGCGCATTCGAAGGGCTCGGGCTTCCGGGGAAGCTTGCCGACTGCCAAGAGAAAGACCCTATGCTTTCAGAACTGTTTATCGTCGAAGGTGACTCTGCAGGAGGCAGTGCGAAACAGGGGAGAAATCGTAGATTCCAAGCAATATTACCTCTTCGGGGTAAGATCCTGAACACCGAGCGCGCATATCTGGACAAAGTGCTAGGATTTAAAGAATTGAAAGACTTAGTCATCGCATTGGGGATGGGTATCGGGGAACAACTCGACTACCAGAAACTGCGCTATCACAAGATCGTGATCATGACAGATGCTGACGTAGACGGAGCACATATCCGCACGCTTATCCTCACCTTCTTCTTTCGCCATCTGCCCGATGTATTGACGAAAGGTCATATTTTCATCGCCCAACCTCCGCTTTTCAAGCTTACCCACGGGAAAAAGACAGCCTATGCATATTCAGACGGAGAGCGGGATGCTACGATCGACGGCTGGGTGAAACAGGCAGTAAAAGAAGGAAAGAAACTCGAGAAGGATACAGTCATCGTCCAGAGATACAAGGGTCTCGGGGAAATGAATCCCGATCAGCTCTGGGATACGACCATGAATCCCGAGAATAGGAGTATGAAACAAATTTCCATAAACGATGCTCAAGAAGCAGACCAAATTTTTACGATGCTCATGGGTGACGAAGTCCCGCCGAGAAAGAAGTTTATCATTACCCATGCGAAGCTGGCGAATTTGGATATATAGTCGACAGTCATCAGTCGTCAGTCGACAGAAAGCAGTAAAAAAATATGTATGAAATTCAAATCTTTTCAAGAAATTATCGCATGGCAAAAAGCGAAGCGGATGACATGTCATGGATTCGACAGGCTCACCATGACACGTAATAACGACGCAAGCATCGAGGAATTAGACTTTAAAAGAGATTAAGGACAATGGCAGATGAGATCAGCAAGATATCAACTGGACTCATTAAAAGTTTAAGTCGTTCTAATAATTCTGTCGACTGACGACTGTCGACTATATGTAACTATGATTATTCAAAACTTGAAAACTGGAGCCAAGGCTCCCGAGATCGTCCTCGCCATTATCGAGATCCCCGAGAATAGCGGGGTAAAATATGAAATCGATAAAGAAACGGGCGTCGTGATGGCAGACCGTTTCCTCCATGGAGCGAACGTATTCCCTTTTAATTATGGCTTCATAGCAGGCACTCTCGCCGATGACGGTGATGCGCTCGATGTGATCGTCGTATCTTCATCGTCTATGTCTCCAGGGACGGGGATCAACGTCAGAGCTGTGGGGATGCTGGAGATGGAGGATGAAGAGGGTTTAGACTCGAAGATCATCGCAGTACCTGTGGAGAAGGTAGATCCCTTCTACTCCCATGTGAAAGAGATCACCGATATTGATGAACCAACAAGACTGAAGATCAAACACTTTTTCGATACATACAAGATGCTGGAAAAAGGGAAATGGGTGAAGACAGGGAAATACTTACCGAAGGCAAAAGCCATTGCAGAGATCAAGAAGGGGATGAAAAAATAATAATTTTCAATTCTCAATTTTCAAAATCCAATGGATATCCCTCCCTTTGGGAGGGGGGACCCAGAGGGTAGGAGGGGTTTTGCATTGATACAATGATCGTGTAGTGATGATTGTGAAGATTGTGAGTCTATCTTGTGTATGAGTGACGAGAAGCTGTGAACTGTATCAATGTTACGTGCAAAAAGGTATCAACTGTACGAGCGTAATCCAAAGCGAGTTAGATAGACGAACAAGATTTACAATCATTACAATATATATCGAGCTAAGAGTTTAGCATTAAGAATTTGCACCATTTATGGAAGAAAAAGAACGATCAAAAACAGAACAGCTCAGTGATCAGTCCCGCGGTATAAGCGACACAGGCATCGTGGCTGAGATGAAGACGGCATACCTGGACTACGCGATGAGCGTGATCGTAAGCCGTGCACTCCCTGATATTCGTGACGGACTCAAGCCCGTCCACCGCCGCATACTGTACATGATGCATAAGATGGGAATCGTGGCAGGAGGCAGATATGTGAAGTCCGCTCGTGTCGTCGGAGATGTACTGGGTAAGCTTCATCCTCATGGGGACGTACCTGTATATGAAGCACTCGTTCGGCTCGCACAAGAGTTCTCCATGCGCTACCCGCTCGTACGCGGCCAGGGTAACTTCGGCTCGATCGATGGAGATCCACCAGCTTCTATGCGATACACAGAAGTGAAGCTGCACAGAGTCGCAGAAGAGATGCTCCTGGACATCGAAAAAGAAACCGTGAAATTCCGTGACAATTTCGACGCCACATTCCAAGAACCTGAGTACCTTCCCGCGAAACTTCCAAATCTCCTTCTTATGGGATCAGAAGGTATCGCCGTCGGTATGGCGACGAAGATCCCACCCCATAACCTGAACGAGCTTGCAGATGCCATCGGCCTGCTTATCGATAAAGCAGAGATTGATAAGGAAGGCTATAAAGAATTCAAAAAGACAAACAAAGTAACAGGAAACAGTGACAGTAAACAGAGAAAGGAGGAGACAAAAGAAGGTATTCTCGTTCTTATGCCAGATCCGCTGGCGCGGGAGCAACTGCCTTTCTTACGTTTCAGCACGACGCTGGACGAACTTCTGGAATTCGTGAAAGGCCCAGATTTCCCGACGGCGGGGATCATCTACGGAGCCAATGACATCCGTGAAATGTATGCGACAGGAAGGGGCTCAATTATCGTCCGTGGCGTCGCTGACATCGAAGAGCTCAAAGGAGGTAAGTCCGCCATCATCATCACGCAGCTTCCGTATCAGGTAAATAAAGCGGTGCTTGTAGAGCGTATCGCTCAGCTTGTCGTCGATAAGAAGATTTCTGGCATCTCCGATCTACGGGACGAATCTGATCGCGATGGAATACGGGTCGTCATAGAGCTCAAACGAGATGCTACTCCGAAACAAGTATTGAATAACATCTTCAAATATACAGAGCTTCAGACATCATTCCCCACCAATATCGTGACCTTAGTGGATGGTGTCCCGCAGACTCTAGGACTCCAGCCGATTCTCGAATATTATGTGAAACACCGTGTGGATATCGTCACCAGACGAAGTGAATTCGAGCTGAAAGAAGCGAAGGCACGGGCACATATCCTGGAAGGATATATTATCGCTCTTGATAATATTGACGAGGTCGTCGAGACGATCCGCAAATCGAAAGACGAGCCAGAAGCCAGAGCCAAACTTATGAAGAAGTTCGGCCTTTCTGAAATACAGTCGAAGGCGATCCTCGACATGCAGCTGCGTCGCCTGGTAGGCCTTGAGAGGAGTAAGATCGAAGAAGAACTGAAAAATCTCCGCGATCTTATTCAGAAACTTGAGGCACTGATTCAGGATATTTTCAAGGTGCTCGCAGTTGTCAAGAAAGAGCTGTTTGATCTGAAGTCCACCTTTGGAGACGAACGGAAAACTCGTGTGATCAAATCCAAACCGGGTGAACTCTCTGACGAGATGCTTATCGAAAATAAAGAGGTGCTCGTCGTCATCACCAAAGATGGATATATTAAGCAAGTCGCAGGAGACACGTTCCATGCACAACATCGAGGAGGGAAGGGTGTGCACGGCATGGAAACGAAGGAAACAGATGATATCTTGAAGATCTGCTCTGCACAGACCCACGATTTCGTGATGTATTTCACGAATACTGGCAGGACATTCCAGACTCGTGTCTGGGATATCCCAGCGGGCACACGGACGAGTAAAGGAAAGGCGATCGTGAATATCATCACCTTACGTCCAGATGAGCGGGTCACCTCGATCCTCACATTCGCGCCAGAGACTGCGAAGGGGAGAAATCAAGTGTCAGAAGAAAAGAATAACGATAAATATATCGTCATGATTACGAAAGACGGCACCGTGAAAAAGTCAGAATTCGCAGAGTATAAAAATATCCGTACGAATGGTCTGATCGCGATACGGCTGGATCAGGGTGATGAGCTGAAATGGGTGACGCTTACCGATGGTAATGCATATATGATGCTTACCTCATCCAGAGGTAAGGCGATCATGTTCCCCGAGAAAGAAGTACGTTCTATCGGCCGTGCAGGGATGGGGGTGAAGGGCATGGAGCTAGAGGAAGGGGATAAAATAGCGTCGGCTGAAGTGATCACTTCTTCAGATATCAAGAAGTCCCTGCTGGTGATCGGATCGCGCGGTATCGGCAAAAGGACTTCGATCTCTGAATTTAAAGGGCAGCACAGGGGAGGTAAGGGCGTGAAGATAGCACCAGTGAATGACAAATTCGGCGAGGTCGCCTTCGTAGCGCTTATTGACCCAGAAGATCAGGGAGTGGTCATCACCTCATCGGGAGGTCAGGTCGTACGCATCGGCATCACAGAGATACCGCCCAGATCACGCACAGCGAAAGGTGTCATCCTTATGAGGCTGAAGAATAAGGAAGAGGTCGTGGTCGGCGCGACACTTGTGTAACACGTTTATAAGGTTACAGGTTTGTAAAGTGATGTGTAGTTCTTCTGTCGACTGACGACTGTCGACTTTATCGTATATACTATCCTCATGATTATTCCCTGCGGAGATATTGCCCGTGATATTACCCATGATCTCAAAGCACGTGTGTCAGCGCTTGCTGCGAAAGGCAAGAAAGTGAAGCTTCTTGCAGTGCTTATCGGTGATGAACCTGCACAGCACTCATACGTGCGTATGAAACGTAATCTCGCAAGCTCTCTGGGGATAGGTTTCGAACTGTTACATTACCCACAGGCTCCGCCATTTGAAGTGTTTCGCTCAATCATCAAAGAAAAATCCGAACAAAAGGATGTGTCAGGGGTCATTGTCCAGCTCCCGTTGCCTCAAGAGTACGACAAAACAGATCTCTACAAGGCTATCCCGACTTCCAAAGAAATCGAAGGACACACGACAGCAAGTCGCTTCGTATTTCCCCTTGTACAAGCGTGTATGATCGGGCTTGATTGGGTATACCACTCCCGTACTCCAAGCGACAAACGATACGTGTTACCCGTCGTCCCGACACAAGGGCTTATTCGATGGCTCCAAGGTCAACGCATTACGATCGCCGGAAGGGGTATGACTACTGGGAAACCTATTGCATCGTACTTCGATTCGTTTGCTATTCCGTATGAGCAGACGCACTCTGCGACTGCAGACCCCGATAGTATCTACCGTCAATCCGATATCATTATCTGCGGTGTGGGTAAAAAGATACTTACAAGGGAGAATATCAAGAGGGGTGTTGTCTTGCTGAACTTTGGCTTGCAGAAGCGGGAACATCGTGTCATGGGGATTATGAAATCCAAGCTGTCACTCGTAGGTGACTATGATGAAGATGAGATCAGAGACATCGCCTCCTGGTATACCATCACTCCAGGTGGACTCGGCCCCATAGACATCTTATGTCTCTATGGGAATCTGATTGAGAGCGCGACACGGATCTCACCCTCTCGAAATCCAAATGTCAAAGCACCAATGTCAAATAAAATCCAAAGTCCAAATGATTAAAACAAGGACACAGTATTGAGAGTTTCAGCAACTCATTTAGGTTTTTGATTTTGGTATTTATTTAACATTTGTCATTAGGGTTTTGTTATTCGTATGTCATCTAAACTCTTCTTAATCCTCGGACAGACTGCAACAGGCAAGACTGCGAGAGCGACGAAGCTTGCGAAGGAGATGGGTGGAGAACTCATGAACTGCGACAGCAGACAACTATATACAGGACTCGATATTATTACTGGGAAGACCGATAATCCTACCACTATACCTATGCATATGGTGGATATCGTGAACCCTCATGATCCATTTTCTGCCTTCGATTTCGCAAGACAGGGGATCGTCGCTATTCAAGAGATCACTGCACGTAGCAGAGTACCGATCGTGGTTGGTGGCACGGGAAACTATGCGCGCATGCTCCTTCATCTCGATCCATCAAATCCAAATTTGAGTCATGGTGAGCTTGTCGAATGGGTGACCCGCAAACAAAATGAAGGAGCTACAAAACAAGATCTTCAACATAAACTCATGAGACTGGACATGGGTGTCTATAATAGTCTCACTCCCAGCGACAGAGAAAACCCAAGAAGACTTATCAGAGCGATCCAAAGGGTAGAGAATAAGACAGGTGAATTACTAGATTCGGATTCTCCACACGCCCTGGCTAATCAATATGAAGTAACCATTTCTATTCTTCTGCACGAAAACGAGGAGCTGTTAATTTCCCGCCTCATGCAGCGAGTAGAGTCCAGGATCGCACTGGGAGCTCTAGGGGAGTGTGAAAGCCTTATAAAAGCTGGATATTCGCGGACAGATCCGGGTCTTGCGACAATCGGATATCAGTCGGTATTCCGATATCTCGCGGGAGAGATAGGCTATGATGCGATGAAAATGGAATGGGCGACGAAAGAGCGACAGTATGCGAAACGTCAAAAGACATATCTACTGAAATACTTCCCGCAGGCGACAGTCGTAACTGTCTAGTGTAGGGACAATTCATGAATTGTCCCTACTGAAACACGTTGTAAAAAATTGGACTTTATTTGACATTGGTCATTGGGTTTTGTCATTTTATTGAGTTGCGTATTCGGAAATGTGGTATCATGAGTGTGTCTATCTATGTCAAATTACACCCCATTAGACTTGAGCTTATTCATCCGAGAAAGTGATTCGAGAGTGCAGTTTCCCGCGAAACAAAAGGATGGATTTGACAAGCTTTTCTTTCCGTTTTCGATACTCGTCCTCCTACTGTCCCTTTCGTTTTACGCGATACGGCTCGTTATTGACATCTCTGGCCCCGCCATTAAACAAGATATAGCACCTACGAAAGCTCCGAACGAGACTGTACAGGAGCTCGCCAGACCCACGAGCACCCCCGCACCGAAAGCAGAGATATACCGAAATATTAATGAGATACAGGTCGACACCACGCGCCTACTGTCGACTGCCGAGGCTCAATACCCGAGTCTATCGCGCACTCAGCTTATCGATCTGGTGAACAAATCTCTCGTTGAATGGGCAGCGCTGAGGAAGTATTATACGGGTGACTCGCTTATCACAGCGAAACTCTCACTCAACACCACAGAGCCTGTCGCGACATTCGGCGCAGTCCTGCGCGATCTGGGAGTACTCGCTGCTGAGTATGATAAGTCTAAACAACGTGAAAATACGCCCGTGTCAGCTCTCATCGACTCATTTACTCAAAGTTCGCAAATACGCTAACCACCATGAAATACACCCGCATCGCCATCTCCATCCTTTTTCTCTTCATCTCCCTCATGCTTATCATGACCGCGCTCCAGACGGGAAAAGTGAGCGAACCAAGACCAAAGGCAGGTGGACCGCTTGCATGTATAGCGAATCTTAGCCCTACGCCTCCGGATCCCTTCGTACGTTATCCTTGTGTATGGTGTGATTTTGATTACGCAGATCCACACTCAAATATTACACGTGCCCGTTGTAGCTATGATGGAAATTCCACGCAATGCTCTGGCGTGAGTCCAGGAGCTGTTGCGTATGGATGGGCACATTGTAGAGGGAAGGATGGAAACGAGTGTAGCGCACAATCTCCGGATTATGCGGGTGAAGGTGTTGTAACAGCAGTTCTTGGAAGCGTCCCTTGCGCACATGCTGTGACAAACTTTCCTGATACAACAATTCCACATTTTGACTGTGGAAGAGTGCAAGTGGACATAACGGTGAATGGTGGTGACCAGTATCTTGTGGGCAAAATTGGGAGAAGTAGTGCTGACTGTGCTGGTGGGAGCCCCTCTCCTACGCCCACCACACCTGCGGGAGCAACTAATACTCCAGCGCCCTCAGACACTCCTGGCGGACCTACAAATACCCCTACTCTGACCCCGCCCCCTGGCTCCACCGCGACTCCTACGAGTACTCCGACTCCTATCCCCTCAGCCACTTCACAGCCTCCGACAAATACGCCAACAAGCACTGCCACTCCGACCAACACTCCGACCGCGACACCCACCAACACTCCCATTCCGACCGCGACCCAAAGACCGCTGACCAACACTCCCACTCAAACACCGACTCGCACACCGACAAACACCCCGACTGCGTCACCGACGCGAACGCCCACTCGGACGCCGACTCTCACTCCGACTTCGACACCGACTCGCACGCCTACCGCTACTCTAATGCCGGGGCAGTCGACCAACACTCCTGCTCCAGGACAGTCTACGAATACTCCGGCTCCTGGACAGATCACGAACACACCCCCTCCACGATGTGACCAGAGCTGTGGAGCGTGTGGATGGAGAGGAAGCGACAATGTCTGTCGTGATGGACTACCACCGAACCAGCCTCCCGGAGGGCTTATTTGCTGTACTTCTGGAGCACCGAACGTATCGACGGGCACCCCTGCACTCGTGAGCGGATATAAGTGTGATCAGAGATGCGGTATCTGTGGAATATCTGATGCGGGAGGAGTATGCCAGGAGAGACAGACATTGCCGGACAATAGCGTGTGTTGTCACAATTCCTGTGTCAGCAAAAGCTGTGCGAAGATATTCGGGACCGCAGGTGACGAGTGCACATCTGATGCGCAGTGTCTATATCCGACCCAGCCAATAGGCTATCCTATTTCTTCGACTCCGACACCTCCT
>JAYRHC010000020.1:0-12142 GCA_041907525.1 Candidatus Woesebacteria bacterium | reverse complement strand
TACCCCGCAGCATGCTGCGGGGTGGTTCATTCACTTCACCACACTCCCTGGTAGGATGTTTGAACCTGCAGCGACACATACTCCTGGCATCGTGCTCACATTCACCCCTAAGAAGGAGCCTTGGGCGATCAGAGCCCCAAGTTTTTCACGACCTGAAGGGATGCGAGTGCCGTCAGGCAGCTTGCAAGAAATGTTTTTCCGATCCAATCGTAGATTCGCGGTGACCGTTCCCCAGCTCATATTCACTGCTTTCTCTAGTACGCTATCACCTACGAATGAATGATGGATCTGACAGTCAGGACCGACATAGCTTCGTGCGATCTCACTTCCAAACCCTACCGTCGCACTCTCCTCGATGAAGCTCTGGCGCACGAGCACATTATTCCCGATGATCACGCGCTTCCCAATATACGCAGGACCTTTGATGATGCTCCCTGCTTCTACGCGTGCCTCCTTATCGATATGCACGACTCCCTCGATCAGCGCATGAGGTGATATGTGGGCAGTGGGATCAATATGGGGACGTAAAACGTGCTTCTGAAAGGTTTTCATCACATCAAGGACGCTATGAGGATATTTGAGCTTCGCCCAGTAGGACGAATACTCGATAGGGGCGCCATACTTTTTGAGCAGTACGTCTTGGGCGAGCTCATACCGTGCATCTTTCTCATGCGGGGCAGTAAAATCATCAAAAAGTGCGATAAACTCAGAAGGATTTTCGAAATAGTCGAACACATGACGAATAACATCACTGGGCTGTTTTCCTTCATCAGGTTTCTCTACTACACCCCTGACATTGTCTTGTTCGAGTATATAATATCCTATAGCAGGCACATAGGAGGATGTCTTCATCCCACATACGAGAAGCGGAGGATGATCTGTCTCGACCCTCGCAAGCACTCGTTTAATCAAGTTTGCGTCTATGAAATCGATCGCATTTAGCACTAGTATAGGAGACCTGCTAATCAAATCAGCGACTGACTTTAGCGCGTCATCCATGCCCAAAGCCTCATTTTGTAACCTTACCACTAGGTTAGGTGTAACAGATTGATACGTTCGCAGATACTCAGAATTAATCTTGTTTGCTACCACCACGACCCGCTCTACTCCCGCACCCTGTACCATATCTAAGGTATGCTGGAGCGCTGTCTTACCACAGAGCGGCCACATCGTTTTATTGGTGAGAAAAGGGCTGAATCTTGTGCTCATACCCCCTGCAAGGATCACCGCAGTCGGTTTCATAGTGATATAATTGTACCATGAAAAAAATCACCGTGCTCGGGGGAGGGACAGGGTCATACGTCGTCCTTCGTGCTCTCAGACAGATCCCTTCGCTTGATATCGCTGCTATTGTGACCATGATGGACTCAGGAGGATCCACAGGCAAGCTTCGTGATCAGCTCGGGGTACTTCCTCCAGGAGACCTCCGACAGTGTCTCGTAGCACTCTCTGAGGCACCAGAGATATGGCGCAAGCTCTTCACCTATCGATTCGAAAACGGAGATCTGAAAGGCCATAACTTCGGGAACATTTTCATTTCCACTCTTGAGAAAATCGCGAAAGACTATGATGAAGTGCTTGACGAGGCACACTACGTCATGCAGTGCATTGGTAGAGTATATCCCGCCATACTCAGCTCAGCCAATATCCAGGTTCGCTACGATACAGGCAGGATCGTAGAAAGTGAAAAATTACTCGATGAGCTGAATCCCGACCATGGGCACGTGATCGAAGCGAAAGCAATCCCCAGCGTACATGCAAACCCTAAGGCTATAGAGCGGATCAACGAATCGGAGTATATCATTGCAGGTCCTGGGGATCTGTACTCCAGTGTCATATCGGTGGCTCTTGCAGAAGGCATCGCAGAGGCATATTCACACAGCAATGGGAAACTCATTTATATCATGAACCTGATGACGAAAGCTTCTCAGACTCACGGATATACTGCGTATCAGCATCTTACTGACTTCTCCAAGTATTATCGACGGTTACCCGATGTCTGTATCGTGAATACCATGCCTATCGCGAAAGAGATGCTTACGAAATACGAAG
Source organism: Candidatus Woesebacteria bacterium (assembly GCA_041907525.1). Lineage (GTDB taxonomy): Bacteria > Patescibacteriota > Microgenomatia > UBA1406 > GWC2-37-13 > JAGOLU01. Next base: position 10,090 of record JAYRHC010000020.1, on the reverse strand, counting down.
AAGTCGGAGAAGAGCCGGTGGTGAATGATCTGAACGAAAAAGGGTACAAAGGGAAAATCATCATGGCCGATCTGGTGGACACATCCCAGCATATAGATTCGAACGGACATTTGTCGGCTACCTATGCACACAGCATCGTCCGTCATGATGAATCGAAACTAAAAGATGTGCTTGAAAAGGTTATCAAAACTGTATAGAGTTGATTGATATTTTTTAAAGTGTATGTTTCATAAAATCCGTCACCATGTCCGCCGCCATAGCATATCGTTCAAGCACGCGTGGGATGGCATCGTGTGGGTCTTTCGAACACAGCCCAACTATCGGGTACACGTGACTCTGAGTTTGATTGCGATTTTCTTAGGGATGGCATACGGCATTGAGCGATTCGAATGGCTTGTTATTGGGATTATGATCATGGTTGGGCTTACTATCGAGACCATAAACTCAACCTTCGAACAGACACTCGACTGCATTACTCTTGAGAAACGTGAGGATATTCGGATCGCGAAAGATGCTGCAGCGGGTGCCATGCTGATCTATGCGATAGGCGCAGCAATCATAGGAGCGCTCATATTTCTGCCGAGGATGATGGGGAGTTAAGGAGTGTAAGTTTAACAGTACTTAGCGCATATCATGTTTGTGTAGAAAGTCATTGCGAGCGGAATGACGTTCCTCGACCCAAGGGTCGAGGTGTCTGGCATCCCGAGCGAATCCGCCGAATCGGCAGAGAGGGATCCCTCCATCCCCGTCGCGGGGGGTCGGGATGACGACGTGAACGTCGGGGTATCGGCCCTAAAAGAGAATGACGCGTAACTATGGTAAGGTAAATTGCAGGATTATTTTTGTATGAATACAATCTCCATTTTTCTTTTTGGGACGATCATTTCGTTCCTTATCCATTTCGTTTGCTTCATACCGTTTATTGACTTTCTGTATAAGCGGAAGATGCAGCGCGCGGTACAGGAGACCAAAGATCCATTCGGCACCAAGACACCTATTTTTGACAAACTCAATGCGCATAAAGCAGGAACCCCGGTAGGAGGAGGGATACTGATCATCATCATCACCTCAATTCTGTTCTTTCTTTACATGAGCTGGTTCCTGTATACCAAGAAATATATCTCCATCAATTACCCGTCACTCATCACGGAGATAGTGGTACTCTTTTTCACCTTTATTAGCTTCGGATTCTTAGGTTTATATGATGATCTGAGCAAGATCTTTCTGTGGAAACGGACTAATATTTTCGGAGTAAGATTGCGACAGAAGCTCATCATCGAGCTTTTTCTCGCAGCGCTTATCGCGGTATCGTTGTTTTTGAATTTAAAAATCGATCTGATTCATATACCGTTCGTCGGGACGTATGAGCTCTCGTATTGGTATGTATTTTTCGCGATATTCGTCATCGTCGCGTTCTCAAACGCAGTGAACATTACGGATGGGATAGACGGTCTTGCCGGTGGTGTGCTTCTTATCGCACTTACGGGGTTTTGGGTCATTTCTAGAAGCATCATCGATGTTCCGACCTCCATATTTATTTCCGTTTGGCTGGGGGGTATTATTGCGTTTCTCTATTTTAATATCTATCCTGCTCGGATAATGCTCGGGGATACGGGAGCATTATCTTTCGGTGCTACATTTGCAGTTATCGGACTCATTCTCGGTAAATCCTTCGCTCTCCCGGTGATTGGTGGGATTTTCGTCATTGAAGCGACCTCCTCAGGTCTCCAGCTGCTGAGTAAACGTTTTCTCCATAGAAAACTGTACGAAGTGTCACCATTCCATCTGTATCTTCAGAACAGAGGTTGGTGTGAACCGAAAGTGGTGTTTCGCATGTGGATCATTGCTATTATCTTCGTTCTGTTGGGACTAGCAATTGCGTTTATGCAATAGGTGGACAGGGACTCTGGCAATCAGCTTGCCCTCCGATGAGGAGGGGCGATCAGGCGATCAGCTTGCCCTCCGATGAGGAGGGGCAATCAGGTGATCAGGAAGTTAGGATCGTCGGCGAAAGGCGTCCTCCAGAGGCGGATCCGCCTTTGGCGGAAATGGCGAAAAGCGCATGGATCGTCATTGCGACGCGGCAATCCTATGCAGAATGATTGCTATTGCATTCATTAATATTCGTTGACTTGCTTGAATGACACTCCTCGACACAAGGGTCGTGGTATCTGTCACCCTGAGCTAGTCGAACGGGTGACATGTCATGGATTCGACAGGCTCACCATGACACTAAGGCAGCAGAGCTGCGGGGAATTCCCCCTGACGCGGGATCCCTGAGAAAGAATTTAGCCATAATTTTCTCTTATGACATCTTGGCACAATAAAAAAGTACTGATAATGGGACTGGGGGTCCAGGGTGGGGGTGTCGGTGTGGCGAGGTATTTCGCAAGACACGGTGCACAGGTACTGGTCACTGATTTGAAAAGTGACACGGAGCTGGCAGGATCGATCAAAGAGCTTGGTGAGTTTCCGTACATTACGTACCATCTCGGGGGACATCATGAAAAGGATATTATAGAGGCAGATTGTATCGTCAAAGGGCCCTCAATCCCCTGGGACAACATGTTTGTTGAGGAGGCACTCAAACGAAATATTCCCGTGATCATGGAAACTGCGTATTTCGCTCAAAATACGAAGGCTACCCTTGTGGGTATCACGGGCACCCGTGGAAAATCTACGACCACCACATGTATCTATGCCGCACTGAAGAAGTTCTACACGAAGGGCGAAGTGTTTCTTTCTGGCAATGTACCTGGTAACTGTGCCATCGAGCTTCTCGATATTGCGAAAGAAAACGACATTGTGGTACTAGAGCTCTCCTCATGGCAGCTTTCGGGATTCCATCGGATACAGGTGTCGCCGAGCGTTGCTGTTTTCACAAATATTTATGAAGATCATCTCAACTATTATGACAATATGGTGGAATATGTATATGACAAAACTGCTATTTTTGCCTACCAGAAGCCCAAGGACACTTTGATAACGACAGCCAAGACTCTTGCTATTCTCAAAACCCATAGAGCCACTCTTCCGTCTCACTTGATCGAGTGCTCTGCGGACGATTTCGAAGGAAAACTTCTCCATATTCGAGGTGAGCACAACAAACTCAACGCTGCCCTCGCCCTCGTTACGGTGGAACAAATGCTCCCTGGCGTTGACCGGAAATCCATCGCAGCATGTATCGGGGATATGAAAACGATGCATTTCCGCCAGGAAGTGATCGGAGTGCACAAAAATGTCACTGTAGTGAACGATTCCACTTCGACGACTCCCATCTCTGCGATTACTGCCTTAGATACCTTCCAGGATCGGAAAATTGTGCTTATCCTCGGCGGCAATTCGAAAAAACTTTCGATGCATGACCTTACGGCAAGTATCGAAAAGTACCAGAAGAATATCTGTAGGATAGTCCTCCTGAAAGGTTCAATGACCGATGAAATTGCTCCAGAACTGATGAAAATGTCGGATATCACCTGCACAGAAATATTCGACGATTTTACACTCGCCGTCCGCAGGTCGATGGAGGAGGCGAGTAAGATCACTGAACCTGTATACCTCTTGTTTTCACCAGGCGCCACGTCATTCGCACAATTTCGCAATGAGTTCGATCGGGGTGAGAAGTTTAACGCGATTGTTTCTGATATAATGAGTAAATGAGTCGAATAAAGAGTAAATCAGCTTGGTATATCAATCTATATACCCTTCCCATTATCCTCACGTGCATAGGCTTATACTTCGTTTTTGAGGGGTCATCTATCCGTGCACTTACGTTATACAAAGACCCCTATTTTTTTGTGAAGAAGCAAGCCATGTGGTTTCTGATTTCTCTCGCAGGGATGTTCATCTTCTCGCGGATTAACTATCGGAGACTGTACATTATTGCGTTGCCGACGGTCGTCCTGAGTATTGTCTTGCTTGTCGCAGTGCTTGTCCCCGGGATAGGGTCGTCAATCAATGGCGCCAGACGCTGGATCAATCTCGGCCCATTCAATATCCAGCCAGCAGAGATCGCCAAATCAGCGATCATCTTGTATCTTGCTGCCTGGTTTCAACATAGAGAAAAACAGAGAATTATCGCATTCATTCTCCTTTTGTTGGTGATTGCTGGACTTATCATGTTGCAGCCCGATATGGGCACCGCGATGATCGTAGTACTCACCTCTATCGGCATGTATTTCGTCGCTGGAGTCGAACTTAAGAAATTTTTTATGGTTCTTCCTGCGCTCGCGATCGTTGCGATCATTACTGCCCAATCTGCCACCTACCGTCTACACCGTCTCCTCGTGTTGTTTGATGTGGATCAGGATCCGCAGGGGATCGGATATCATGTACGTCAGATCATGATCGCCATCCAAAATGGAGGGCTTCTGGGTCTTGGCTTCGGAGGGTCGAAGCAGAAATATTTATTTCTCCCAGAACCGCACACTGACAGCATCTTCGCAATTATCGTAGAGGAGCTGGGGTTCGTGGGTGGTTTAGGCCTTGTTTGTATATACGCACTGTTTCTCTATTATCTGTATCGTGTGGTGGTGCAGATGAAAAATAGGTTCGGGTTCATGATGGGTGCGGGGATCCTATTATTTTTCGGATTCCAATCGCTCATAAATCTCGCTGCTATGACCCGGCTTGCACCACTGACGGGTATCCCGCTCCCGTTTATTTCCTACGGAGGGACGAGTCTACTCATTTCTTTCTGTTTCGTAGGGGTCATGATTAATCTTGCACGACAAGAAGACACTTCTCAAAAACCTCACGTCCTCGTGAAAGCCTTTCGCGCAGGCTCAGTGCCGATCAAGAGTATTCGGTTCTGGAGAAAAAAGTAATTTTTCTACTACAATACACATATGCAGCTACACAAACTTCTCATCACTGGAGGGCATCCGACGCCCGCGCTTGCTGTGATCGACGAGATCCAAGCCCATCATCCCACCATCCAGGTGACATTCCTGGGAAGGCGACAAGTAAGCTCGCGCGAACGCTCGAACTCTTTCGAATATCAGGAAGTCACCCTGAGAAAGATTTCCTTCATACACACGTCGACCAAAAGGGGTAACCGAGGCTTGCTCGAACTACCCTATCGTACACTGCAGTGTGTCGAAATACTCCAATCAGTGCGACCAGATGCGGTGCTTTCTTTCGGAGGATATATCGGGGTACCGGTAAGTATTGCTGCTTCTCTTCTTAAAATTCCTCTCTTCCTCCATGAACAAACCATACACCCAGGTACCGCCAACATTCGACTCGCCAGGCTCGCTACGAAGGTGATGGTTTCTTTCCCCGGCTCTGAGAAGTATTTTGAGAAGAGTAAAGTCGTTCTGACGGGTAATCCCCTCAGGATGCAATTATTCGAAAAACCGCCCACCTCTCGTTTCGCATATTTACCCCCACCCGTCATATTTGTCCAGGGGGGAAATCTCGGATCTCATTCGGTGAATGCGCACATTTTCGCTCTATTACCCCAGCTCGTTGAGAAGTACTCCATTATTCATCAAGTTGGGAATGTAAAACAATATGGTGATTGGGAACATGCTCAAGAAGCTCATCTCTCCCTTCCAGATGCTGAGCGGAGCCGATATCTTCCATTCCAACACCTATCGACCGAACATATGGCAGACGCGTATGCACAGGCAACGCTCGTGATCTCACGCAGTGGAGCAAACACAGTGACTGAGCTTATTGCGCTCAGGAAGCCCGCAGTGCTTATCCCGCTACCTTGGTCTGCACATGGAGAGCAGAAGGAGCATGCAGACCTGCTCTCGAAAGCTCAGGTCGCTGCAGTGTTTGACCAGGATCGTTCCAGTAAAGAATTACTTTCTTGTATTCAAAAAACCATGAACAATGTACAATCATATGTGGACCATTATGACTCACTTGCACAAATCTACAATACACAAGCGTCCGAAAAAATTCTTCGGGTTATTCGGCAAACACTCTCCTCCCGATCGTGAGATCGCCAAATTCATCCCTGATCATAGATCCCGTAAGAGTCAAACCGCCAAATCAAGACTGAATCTTCGAGTCGATTGCTTATGGCACATCATCCGTCAGTCAGAGATTACCTTCATTATGGCTCTTGCGGTAGCTCTCTTTTTCGCTTTTATTTTCTTCCATTATTTTTTTATGATATCGAAAATCGCAGTGAAGGATATGAATGGTTTTCCGATACAGAATTGGAATCTTGCGGGACTTGATCAAATACAAGGCGCAAATATGGTGCTTACCCCATCGAGCTCTATCGAAAAGATCGTATTAAACGCAAATCCCGCGGTTGAGACGGTTCGTGTATCGAAACAATTTCCCCAAGGTATTGATATATTCATCCGATTACAGAAACCGATCGGGTTTTTCAGGTACAGCTCAGTCCGCTATTTCATTCTCGCGGCGGACGGGACTTTGTTACAATTTTCGTATGAGCGTCCTGAGGGCTTGGGTGAGATACGATACTATCAGTCAGTATCACCGGGTGAGTACGCACTCGGTAAGCCCATGGGCTCGCGGGATGTGAGGTTCGCTGCGCGAATCGGGGGATTGTTGGTGAAGTACGGAATGACCAAATATGTGATAACCATCCAAGATAGCCATCTGATCACTGCGCAGGTGGGGGATTTCGTCATTAAAGCAGCGAGTGATAGTGATGAGACGAAACAGCTGGCATCACTTGACCAAATCATTCGCATAATCCAAAAAGGCGGAGAGAAGATCAAGTCCGTCGATGTGAGGTTCGAGAAGATTATTATTGAGAAATGAGAATAAGTGACAAAGCACAAATGACAAATGTCAAATAAAATCCAAAATCCAAATGATAAAGAGAACGTTACGCGTCCGTTGTCGAAATAGTTGGTCATATGAGATGAATCAGCAAAAAAGTTAAGACATTGTGAACTGTTTGTTTCATCCTGAATTGTGATTTTGAAATTTGAGTTTTATTTGTCATTCGGATTTCGTAATTTGGGTTTTTCAATGATGTTAATTATATGTGGACATTTGCCGACAATTGCGCTATCCTAATTACCGTTGTATGAGCATGAAGCAAACAATTACCGCTCTCGATATCGGAACTTCCAAAATCGCTGTAGCTATCGCAGTACATGATGAATCAGAGAAGTTGAAAGTACTGGGCTATGGCGTAGCCGAATCTGCAGGAGTACGGAAGGGGGTCATCGTCGACATTGACCAGGTCACTGAGTGTCTCGATACTGCGATACAGAAGGCCGAACGTATGGCAGGTGTAGCTGCGAAAGATGCATACGTATCGGTAGGCGGTCCTCATATAGCCTCCCAAGACTCTCATGGAGTCGTAGCAGTCGCGAATCCGAAGGGTGATATATCAGAAAGCGATGTCGAGCGGGTGATAGACGCTGCGAAAGCGATCTCGATCCCATCCACCCGTCATGTTCTTTCCATTTCTCCGCGTCAATTCGTAGTCGATGGCCAGGGCGAGATTCGCAATCCCGTAAGCATGAGTGGAGTACGCCTTGAAGTAGACTGCAATATCATTACCGCGTCGGCTACGAATCTGCGTAATGTTGATCGAGTGCTGGAGACGGTGGAGATCTCAAACTCTGGCTTCGTATTCTCAGCTGCGGCGTCAGGACATGCTGTTCTAGCAGACACTGAAAAGGATCTGGGAGTACTCATAGTCGATATCGGAGGTGGGAAGACAGACTATGCGGTCTACGGAGAAGGAGCACTGTGCTATGTCGCATCAGTACCAATCGGAGCGAAGCACATAAGTAGCGATCTCGCAGTGGGTCTGGGCCTTCCCCTTGAGGTAGCCGAAGAGATGAAAATCTACATGTCTAATTCCTACACACCATTCTCCGGGAGAGCGAAATCAGTTGAGCTTCCGGATATTAGCCAATATCTCCTGCAGGGCGAAGCATCAGACTTCACGAGCAAGACGGTATATGAAGGGATTATCTCAATACGCATCGAAGAAATTCTCCATATGGTATTCGCCGATCTCGAAAAGAAAGGGTATCATAAGCTTATTCCTGCAGGCGCAGTGTTCACCGGCGGGGGCTCACGCACGATCGGAGTGCTAGAGATAGCGAAGCACCTTTTCCGCGTTCCTGTGCGGCTTGGCAAACCAGCGGACCCATCGGGAAGATATACCAAAACATCCATAACAGGACTCACCGACGAGCTCACCGACCCAGCCTTCGCGAGTCTTGTCGGTTTGCTTCTTGCGGGTGACATGATGAGCAATGGGAAAGGCGGATCGTCAGTACTCGAGAATCTTCAGATGAACATCACCAATCCATTCCGTGGTGTATCTTCTCAGAAAGGCAATTACTCGGTATTTGAGAAAATTAAGGATATAATTCAGCAATTTTTACCGTAATCCATGCTTATTAAGCCCAACACTGGTCAAGTCGCACATATTAAAGTCATCGGCGTGGGTGGAGGGGGCAGTAACGCGATCGGGAGCATGATCACTGAAGGCGGGATAGATGGGGTGGAGTTCATCTCTATTAATACTGATGCCCAGGCACTTCTGCACAACAAAGCCCAGATCAAGGTACAGATCGGCGATTCGCTTACGCGGGGCCTGGGGAGTGGTGGCAGTCCCGAAGTCGGTCAGAAAGCGGCTGAAGAGTCATTTGATAAGCTGAAAGAAGAGCTCCAAGGTGCGGACCTCGTATTTATCACAGCGGGCATGGGGGGAGGCACCGGGACAGGAGCGTGTCCAATTATCGCGAAAGTGGCCCGTGAGTGTGGGGCGCTCACTATAGGTGTCGTCACAAAACCATTCTTATTCGAAGGGAGTAAGCGGATGAACGCTGCGAAGACGGGGATTCAAAATCTGAAAGACAATGTGGATACCCTTATCGTCGTACCGAACCAACGAATATTACAGATCATTGATAATAAGACCTCGATGCTTGAGGCACTTCGTAAGATCGACAGCGTCCTGCACCAGGGAGTCCGTGGTATCGCTGAGCTTATCACTGATCCAGGGCTTATTAATGTAGATTTCGCAGATGTAAGGACGATCATGTCAAATGCGGGCACAGCACTCATGGGTATCGGGGTGGCAAATGGGGACGGTCGCGCTATACATGCCGTGAAAGAGGCGATCACCTCTCCGCTTCTCGACTCAAGTATCGATGGCGCGAAGGGCGTTCTTATCAATATCTCAGGAGGTCCGGATATGACGATGCTTGAAGTCGATGAGGCTGCGAATATGGTTTCGCAAGCTGTTGACCCTGAAGCAGATATCATCTTCGGCGCCACGATAAAGCCAGAGCTACAGGACTATATTAAAGTCACCCTTATCGCGACGAAGTTCGACGAGACTGTGAGCGTCGTTCGCAGAAGGACAGATACTACCCATGAATTCATCCGTCCTTCCGCACAACACGCGGATGACTCATCACAATCCAAGCAGAATCCGAACAAAGACGAAAATAATTATGAGCTCGAAAACGACCCGTTCGACGTTCCCGCATTCCTCAGGAAGAAATAAGGGAACGGAGAAGTTTACCCTGAGCAAGCCTGCCGTGAGCTCGTCGAATCGGTCGAAGGGACGTTCCCGCATTCCTAAGAAAGAAATAGTAGAAAAGTTTAAGCGAGTGTTTTTATCCTCTCCATGAGCGACATATATGAAGTGTCATGGTGAGCTTGTCGAACCATGACTGGATGATTTTACTAAATTGTCTATTTGAGGATAGCATTTTCCGTCAATACCCATAAATCTACCTTCCATAGAATCTAACACAGCTTTTGCTCTTCGAGTTAACAATGGATGACAAGGTTCTTGACCATTAGCTTGCACACGGTGTTCACCCCCGAAATAAAAAATACATCCACGACACGGTGTTAACACAGCGTTCCCAGACGCGTCTGCTTTAGCATCTTCCAACTGCAACACGAGAGGAAGCATTTGTTCTGAAATGCTAAAATAACTCATATCAATAAAATATATTAAGTGAAACCATTGTACTTGTTGTTGTTGTTGTCAAGACGCCCTGGTAGACTATAATATATATAAGGTACATATGGACAACTTAATAAAACGTCTACTCAAAAGGAAACACTTAGTTATCCTATTCTGTATTTTGATTCTCAGTTTTGTTATTCGTTT
>JAYRHC010000019.1:0-7464 GCA_041907525.1 Candidatus Woesebacteria bacterium | reverse complement strand
TTTTTTAATTGACGAAACAGTCGCCCTATGAACCCAATAGAAGCTAGGATCCTTATGCGCGAAAAAAACAGCGAGGGTGTTGTTCATAGAGTCACAGGGCAGATAGGGGGTGTGATTTTCCAGGCAGAAGGATTTGGAAGCCTATTGCCTCTCGCGGATCAAAATAAAGAAAGTTTGGGCTTCCGAGCACGATGGGCAAGTGGAAAGGGAATAGAGATGACTCCGCAAGAAAATATTGAATATATCGCTGAGAGAGTCGCTCGATCGATCGCAGATGTGAGCCGTAGACGCGGGTTTACGGATCGTGTAGATATGGTTCGAATTGACTCGGCTTCTGCTCCTTTTGGAATAGAGAATAAGGTTAGACAGATATTACAAGAAAAGCATAACCTATCCGTCGGAAAATTTATTCGAGACTCTCTAGCATGTAATGGCACGGTATACGCACTGACAGAAGCTGCCCAAGCGGGGGGTAAGATTGTAGTAACCACAGTTGAACACCTTTCTCCAGGGACTCAGCATGACTTACTTTTGCAAGATCTCTTCGGGGATGGCGTCGCATCGATAGCATTTCAATCTGGAGATTTGAGTGTTCTCGCGACACAGACTCTATTCCAACAAGATACTGATAGTATTCTGACAATCCCTCATAGACGTATGAACACATTGCCTCCTGAGAAGGGAAGAACTGAATTTGTGCCTTCTAAGAGGACATGTCGGATCATAGGTGAGAGTGGAAGTGTTTTCGAATATAAAGGTGGAGTATGGCAACCACTCGCTATGTCACCTGCAGATGTTGTAACCATGAAAGGGCTGAGTCTACTTGGATATTTTGCGAACGCAACTCCAGAGGTAATGAAGAAAATGATTAATGAATATATCAAAAAACAAGGCGAAGACATTCTAAAAGAGTTGAATCCATATGGTGTCATCCATCAACCCAGCAAACCCGTGCTTGATGCACTGGTAAAAATTATCGGAAATACTACTCCGTCCACAATATATAAAATGCCGGAAAAAAAGCGTGAGGGTAAAACAGAGTCAATATTGGGTGATCATATCCAACATGTGTGGACACCGACACTGGAGAAGACCACTCTAGACCACAATAACGTAAGCGGGGCTACGACAGTATTTTCACTTATCGCCATGATAGAGGCCGGACTTATTACGCGAGGAGATGTAATGTTTACGGGAATGGGAGTAGGAAATAATATTACATCCACGATATTTAGGTTCAATGAACATAACGAGCAATCATAGGGCGATGTCCTTGACATTCATTTATATCCTTGCTATGCTCCATAGAGAGGTATGTAGTGTGACCAGTTATAAAGTTTAGACAGCATAAGCGCAATGCCCGCTCAAGAATCTGAGCGGGTTACGAGGAAGAGGGTCCCCCCCCCACAAGTGGGGAGGGAAGTCGGACCTCGCTCAGCTACCAAAAGGTATTGAGCGAGAGTAGCGGAAACCCTCAGGTACGGTGGCGTACCTTCAAGCAAACGTTCAAAACTGTTTCGTAAGGAACAGGCCAGAGATGTTTGTAAGCCATCCACTCTGCATATACGTCTACGCGCGCATGTCGTGTGCGTTAATGTTTATTATTACTTACTATAATCTTATCTCTTTTTGATTTTTGAGATTTGATTATGAATTTTATTACCCTATGTGTGGAATTTTTGGTTATAAAGGTAACAAACAAAACGCGGGACACATCGTCCTTGAAGGTCTGAAACGACTCGATTATCGTGGCTACGACTCCTGGGGAGTAGGTGTGATGTCGAATGGAACACTGACTATGGTGAAAGAAGTAGGAAAGATCAGTGAAGTGCTCACAGAAGTTGCATTACCAGAAAGCACTTCTGCGATCGCACACACTCGGTGGGCGACGACCGGAGGTGTGACCAAAGTGAATGCACACCCCCATATGAGTACGGATAAGTCGTTTATGCTCGCGCAGAATGGTATCGTGGAGAATTTCAGTGAGCTGAAAAAGTCGCTTATTGGAAAAGGGTATTCCTTCATGAGTGAGACGGACACTGAGGTGATCGTGCGTCTTATCGAAGATGAGATGAAGACTGATAGCAGATACATAAGCGCTATTCGCAGCGCCTTTCTGAAGCTTACGGGGAGAAATACTATCATCGTACTTACGAAAACAGGGGAGATCTACGCAGCTCGTAACGGATCACCACTGGTGATCGGGGTAAATTCCAAAACGCATGAGGTGTATCTTTCTTCGGACACGCTCTCCTTCGCGCCCTATGCAGACAAGATGATCGTAGTGGAGAATGGTCAGATGGTAAGCGTGGATAACTCGAGTAAAGTAGCTTTGTATACCATAGCCACAGGTGAAGTCTGCAAGTTCACGCTCGAAGAAATGACCGTGAAAGCAGACAAGATCGATAAGGAAGGGTATGACCACTTCATGATGAAAGAAATCCACGAGACACCTTATGTACTCCGACAAATCATCGCACAAGATCCTGATAAGTTGGACACCTTTGCGAAGGCATTGCAGGGTGCACATCATATATATGTTATCGGGTCAGGTACTGCAGGCATCGCGTCCTCTCAGATCGCATTCTATCTTCGCCTCTATGGCAAGCTCGATGTGACCAGCCTTATTGGCGCTGATGTTCAAAGTTATTATCACCTATTCCGATCTGACGATATCATTCTCGCCCCATCCCAAAGCGGAGAAACTGCTGATGTGATCGAGGTGCTTGAGCATGCGAAAGCGAATGGTGTCAAGATCGGTACGATCATCAATATGCCTGGCTCTATCATGACACGCATGTCTGACTTCCCGTTTATGTGTAATGCGGGACCTGAGATCTGTGTAATGTCCACGAAAGTTTTCACTTCACAAATCGCGTGGGGATATCTTCTCGCGAAAACAGTACAAGGAAAACTCGAAGAGGGGAAAGAGAATCTGAACGCTCTTTCTGAGGTAGTACAGAGATATCTCGATACCGAGAAGAACCACACAGTGCTCAAGATACTTGCAGATCATCTCGCACAGAAACAGCACATTTTCCTGCTCGGAAAATACCAGAATTTCGGGATTATGAATGAGGGTATGGTGAAGATTATCGAGGCTTCGTACAAACATGCACACGCCATACCTGCTGGTGATCTCAAGCACTATGCGATCACGCTTATGGAGAAAGGTATACCTGTTATCGTTGCAGTATCCGACGATGTGGTGAAGGCTGATGTGATCACAGCGATCAATGAGGTTCGATTACGGGGTGCAGAAGTCATCGCGATCGCACATACTCCAGAGAGTGTATACGATCATTATATCCCGACTGAGGACACGGGGGAGACTGATGCCATAAGTATTGTCATACCATTGCAGCTTCTCGCATATTATCTGGCAGTTAAGCTCGGGAATAATATCGATAAGCCACGCAATATCGCAAAAAGCGTTACAGTGAAATGATTGGCGTCCTTATACTAGCGCATTGAAGACATATCCTATAAGGACGATCCCTATCGTCACTACTGAGAAGAATGCAACCAGCAGCTTTGGTTTCATGGCCTTCTTAAGAATGAGCGCTTCGGGCAAGGACAAGCCAACAGTCGCCATCATGAACGCAAGCGCAGTACCAAAGGGGACACCCTTCGCTACGAGCGCCTGCACAACGGGTATCACTCCTACTGCGTTGGAGTAAAGCGGTACTGCCAATATGGTAGCAAGAGGGACAGACCACCAACTGCCGTTTCTTAAATATGTTTCGAAGAACCCTACGGGGAGATACCCATGGATAAAGGCTCCAATTCCCACACCTACTACGACATACAGAAAGATTGATCTCGTCAGCTCCCATCCTTCATGCCAGAAGCGTGCAAGGAGTATCAGAAGTGGCACCTTCGAATGTACCTTAGTTTCTGCAACATGCTTTCTCGCGATGATGTTCTTGAGTGAATCATCAATCGAATCTTCTAATTTCATTCTTCCGAGGATGGTGCCTCCCAGCACCCCAATTACCACGCCTGCGACGATGTAGAGAAGAGTTATTTTGAGCCCAAAAATTCCAATGAAGATCGCGATAGATGCCTCATTCACAAGAGGCGAGGTAATCAGAAATGCGAGAGTGACTCCCAGCGGCACTCCTGCAGAAAGAAAACCCACGAAAAGAGGGATCGACGAGCAAGAACAAAACGGAGTAATGACACCGAATAAAGAAGCAAGGAAATAATCGAGACCATACCATTTTCTTTCCGTCAAGAAATCACGAATCTTCTCGACGGGCAGATAGTAGCGAACCATTGCCATGACATAATTTATGACGAGTAGAAGCAGAAAGATCTTAATAGTGTCGTAGATGAAGAAGTTCACTGCATCTCCGAGATAGGATTTCTTCAACAATCCTAACCATTGATACGTGACAATGTCTGCAAGTAGTTGAATAGGGGTGAAAATATCCATAGAATCATCCGTGCGATGCGGCTAATATAGCCTCCTTTATTTCTTCTGTGTCTGGAGTAAAGCCGACCATCGCGATCTTACCATCTACCGCAAGAACGGGACTTCCCATAGCGCCAAGCTCCATGATCCTCTGTACACCTTCGTCACCGGTAATATATTCGACGTTTACATCGAGCCCGACCACAGCCTTCTGCGTAATTTCATACAGCTTCTTGCAGGTAGCACACCCCGAACCAAGTACTTGAATTTTCATATGAATGGAATAATCTATCTTTTTTTACCCATAATCGCACCGAGGATCCCGCGGGTGATTTGACCAGTGACATTGCGTACTACTGATGTAGTCATAGAGCGAATAATCGATTTGCCGAATGAACTTCCGAATACATTTTCCAAAGTGTTGGTGCTCACCGTGCTTTCACGGCTGACGGTAGTACTTTCAGTATTGACAGTTGCTTTTGCAAGTTTTTGGATGAGTAACTCATAGGCGCTTTCGTTATCGATAACTGCTGAATATTTCGCTTGTAGTGATGAACCTGAGACGACAGATGAAAGCTCCATGGGAGTGAGCGTATCCATACGTGACTGCGGAGGAGCCATAAGCGTATGAACCAAGGGGGTAGGTATGCCTTTTTCAGAAAGCACAGTAATGAGGGCTTCACCAATTCCCAGTTCGGTGATAATCTTCTCAACCTCGTAAAACTCAGTTTCTGGATAATTTTGAGCTACGAGATGAATTGCTTTACGATCAAGCGCGGTAAATGCCCGAAGTGCGAACTGGATCTTCATCCCAAGCTGCGCTAGAATGCTCTGAGGGATATCGGTCGGGGACTGGGTACAGAACAGTATGCCTACTCCCTTCGAGCGGATAAGCTTGATGACTGTCTCGAGTTGTGACAATAGTTCTCTGGAGGCCTCTTTGAAAATGAGATGGGCTTCGTCGATGATAATCACGAGCTTCGGTCTCTCCACATCACCTTCTTCTGGAAACTTTTGGAACACCTCAGCAAGCAGAGCCAGCATAAAGGTAGAGAACATCTTGGGCTTATCCTGGATATCCATGAGCCGCAAGATATTGATATACCCGCGGCCATTTTCATCGACTCGTACGAGATCTTCTGCATCGAACGACTTCTCACCGAAAAAGAGGTCTGCTCCTTGTTCTTCGATCTCCACTAGTTTACGGAGAATAATACCTGTGGATGAGGTGCTTAACGTGCCGTATTCACTTGCGATCTCTGCTTTCCCCGGGCCTGTAAGATATTGGACAAGTTTTTTTAGATCCTTGATATCGAGCAATGGCAGGGCGTTATCATCTGCATATTTGAAAATGAGCGACATGATACTTTGCTGGGTTTCATTGAGTTCTAATATCTTGGATAGAAGGACAGGTCCAAACTCTGAAATGGTCGCACGAAGTCGGACTCCTGGTTCGTGAGAGATTGAAAGGAATTCGACGGGGTAGCTTTGCGGTTTCCATGGAACTCCGATCGCATCGGTTCTCCCTTGGATACGCGCATCTGTGGCGCCTGGCATTGCGATACCGCTTACATCGCCCTTCATGTCCATGATAAGCACTGGCACGCTTTTATCAGATAGTTGCTCGGTCAGATATTGAAGCGTTTTTGTCTTGCCTGTTCCAGTAGCACCACTGATGAGCCCATGACGGTTCACAGTCTTTAAAGGAAGTGTTACGAACAGACTCTTCTGAGGCTTCTTCTCGAATATCCCCGCGCCAAGAACAATACGTTCACCTTCTGTTTTATAGCCTTCGGCAATAGTTGATTGAAAAGATTTGACCGTCTTCATGAAGGGATTATAGGGCTCACTGGAGAAGATTTCTAGTGTGGGTGTTTGCTTACCGTGAGCTTCTTGAATGCGAGGAGGGCAGAGAGACCCAGGATCAAGGTAGCGATGAGGTAGGGGGAGCGCATACCAAGTAGGATATAGAGGAACGTTCCTGCCACAGGGCCGATAAGTCGCGCCATGCTCCCGACGGATTGATTCATTCCCGCGACATTCCCTTGCTCACTCTCAGGTGTGAGTTTCGATATAAGTCCCATAATGACAGGTCCTGCGACACTGTTGCCGAATGCAAGAAAGGTAATTGCCACATATAACATGACCATATTGGTACTGAACGCGATCATCGCAAGTGAAATGGCCATAGCGATAAGAGCCACGATGATGGCTTGGTTTTCAGAGATCCACCGAAGCATTTTCTTGAGTAGAAAAAGCTGGATTATGATTCCCACCAGTCCTAGATATGCGAAAAGTATTCCATTGGATTTTGCAGTGAGATGGAGACTGTGTTCAGTAAATAGGGCAAATGTCCCTTGCATAAGAGAGAAGGCGAACATCATCATGAATGAGATGGTGAGCAGGAGTCCTACTGCTGGATGAGTCAACGCATCATAAAAATCTCTGAAATTAAATACGAGTGAGACTTTCTTGCGAGGAGTGAGCACTTCTGGACTCGGCGTATGTGATTCGGGTAAGTAGAAGTAGGTGAGGATAGTCGCGAGAAGCGCCACCGCACCTGCTACATAGGCAGGTACAGCATATCCATACACGGACAGGAGTCCTCCGACGGCGGGTCCTACGATAAATCCCAGACTGAATGCAGCCATCATCATCCCCATGCCCTCTGTCCGCTCTTCTCTGGTCGTGATATCGGCGATGTATGCCTGAGCGGTCGAGATATTGCCACCTGACGCTCCATCAATGATGCGGGAGAGAAATAACATGGGTAATGTCGTCGCGAACCCGAGCAAGCCGAACGAAAGCGCCGTGCCGCCGATCGAGAAAAGGAGAATGGGGCGCCGTCCGTATTTATCCGAAAGCTCCCCAAGGATCGGGGCAGATATGAGCTGAAAGAGTGAATATACGGCGGTAATAAGCCCGATCGTAATAGGTCCTGCTCCCAGGCTCTCCACATAGTAGGGGAGGAGGGGAAGAATGATGCCGAATCCCAAGAGGTTGATGAATATAATAAGAAGTATGATCCATATCCGTCGATCCTTCAT
>JAYRHC010000018.1:0-2809 GCA_041907525.1 Candidatus Woesebacteria bacterium | reverse complement strand
CCGCCTTTGTCGGGTGTGGAAGAGTTCGGTCTACGCCAGAGACCACGATCAAGGGAGTCCGGGCCGATACCTTCTACGATCACCGAGTCCACCCCGATCTGCGGTATCACGAGCGTATTTTCTTTCGGGATGGGTTTGAGGGATTCTATGGAAATATCATCTCTTTTCGCCTCTTTCGTAGCGAGAGCGCTCTGGTATTTGTACCCCCGTGTCTTATCGGTCTGCTTGTTGTACATGGCGGTCACTTCGGGCACGAAGGGTATAAACATGATGTAGCCTGCCAGCACGACGAGGATCACCAAGAGAACATGGTTCATGATACGAAAATGTTTCTCGTGTAAATGGGGTAGGAGATGTACAGATACCTGTATCGGGGCCTGGTCCATAGGGTAATCCTACTATATTATCAGGCTGAGTGCAGCATCATGTGCTTGCATCTCGAGGCTATCGTCAAGGGGCGACAGCACGATATCCTCTTGATATTTTGTGGAGAGTGCTTTTGTGATCAGGTAATCTGCTAACTGAGGATTCTTGGGTAGCAGTGATCCGTGAAGATAGCTCCCGATCACATTCCTATACAGACAGCCCTCGTATCCACCCGTGAGATTATTCCCAAAGCCCTTCAGCACTTTGCCGAAGTATTGCATCTGTTTGGATGAACCAGTACTATATATCGTTTGTCCCCCATGATTTTCAAATCCTACGATCGTTTGGGGTTTCATAGGAAGCTGAGTCTGTATCACAATATTTCCGATACAGCGTTTTGACACTTCACTCCCCCGAGCGCGTGTTTCGATGTCGAGCATTCCCAGACCAGGGATAGTATTGCCGCTCCCATCGACGAAAAACCGTCCAAATAGCTGATATCCGCCACATATGAGCAGGAACACCTTATCCTCAGAAATCGCTTGCTCAACGTGTCCCGTGAACAGTTGTTTTTGTTCTGTAATGATATTCCAGACTCGCATCTGATCTGTGTCTTGTCCACCCCCGAAAAAGAATAGGTCTCCAGCAGGGATCTTATCAAAATCATGGGCAGAATTTACAGAAATATACTCGACGTGTATGCCTCTCCACGCACAACGTTTCCGCAGGGTAATAATGTTGCCCATATCACCATAAATGTTCATGTGGTCGGGGAAGAAATGTACGAGATTAAGGCTCTGTGAAGATATCATGATGTGTATGGTAAAAGAGTAACGTATTGTCCGAGTGCCGTGCGAAATTGGTTCATCGCCGTATAGGTCATAAGCACGAACGTGCGGCGTCCATCGGTAGACCTCTGGAGTATATTCTCGAGACTCGTGGGAATGTCAGGCGTAATGTTCTGAGTTGTGGCTGCGATCTCGGCGTATTTTAGTCGGAGTGCCATGTCGTATGCTCTCCGACCCGTGAAAGATACGAGTTGTACGGTATCAGAATGTGCGAACTGTCCAAGCTCAATATCCCAGATCCAGCTTACGTCCCGCCCGTCAGCGATATTATCATTGAGCCCCAGGATAAGGTTGAATGGCGTCTTGATTTGACGTAACATTTCCCATACTTGCGAATAGCCCGCTGGGTTTTTCACGAGAAAAATTTGAAAGATGTGTAATTTCCCGTCTTTTCGAAACGTTACGAGCTCTCCCCTGCCGAAAGGTGGTTGAACGTTCGCCAATGTGGAGATAATCGTATCATCTTGCATTCCGAACCCCTGAGCTACTGTGTAGACAGCCAGAACGTTGTAGACGTTGTACATGCCAGGGGGCTTAAAGTGGAGAGAGATTGTTTTCCCGCGACTTTCGACCTGGCTTTCGGTCGAAAGATCATCATTGACTACTATTGATCTGGCGATGATATCTGGCGTTCGATCTCTTGTCCGTGTTTCATTGTTTGATATTCCTGTCATCCCGACCGAATCCGCCGAATCGGCGGAGAGGGATCCCTCCATCCCCGTTACGGGGGGTCGGGATGACGACGCAGGGGTCGGGGTATTGACCTTAATAGAGAATGACAAGCTATTTTCATTATGTGATTCTCTGGACGCGTCATTGCGAGGAGTATCAATCGTAGATTGAACGGACGACGCAATCTCATGCATATCATCGGGACTTCCCTCATACTGAAATTGCTTCGCATATTCTCCCAGCGAGTAGGTGGTCTTTTTATGGGGTAATGCGGTAGACAGTCTTATGATCACTGGGTCGTCACCATTGAGCACTAATGTCGCATCTGGACTATTCTGACATGCTGTCTTTATATATTCTGCAGTTTTATCAAGCTCGCCATAGGCATCGAGCTGATCCCTATACATATTCGTGATCACGATACTGTCGGGATGGATATACCGAGTGATGATGGGCATCGTTGCCTCCTCCACTTCACACAGAAGCACGGACATATCTTGCGTAGGAATCCCCGCAGCAAGGAGTGTGGTGGCTATGCCGCGAAGCATATTCGAGCCACTGAAATTTCCAGTAACTCGGTATCCTGCAGACCCGAGCACCTTGCCGAGCGCAAGCTGGACTGTAGTCTTGCCATTCGTACCGGTAATGAAGATGATCTTTTTATAATGCTTTGCGTACCGGGAAATGAGTGAGGGGAAGTACTTCTCCACCCAGACACCAGGAAGTGCCGTACCACCAAATCCAAGCCATTGTGAAACCCTTATTACTGATCGGGTAACGACGGTAAGGAATAGGGAAATTAGTATTTCCATAACAAAACCCATCAATGAGGCTTCCCTCTTGCCAGGTCGAAGAATTTACAATGTTCCGTCTCAGTGGTAAGTATAATCTGATCTCGATCATGAAGCATGCCTAATATCTTT
>JAYRHC010000017.1:0-6611 GCA_041907525.1 Candidatus Woesebacteria bacterium | reverse complement strand
ATCAATGAGATCCGTGCGGGAATCGAACCCGCGCATAGAAGTTTTGCAGACTCCCGCGTTTCCACTTCGCCAACGGATCATTTTCGAATACCCAATTATCCCCATCTGTCAACCACATTTTACCAAAAAATTAGGTAAAAAAGACAGCAGAGGATGGAATGAAGAAAGACACGTTTATCTCATTCGATCCCGAAATGTTCGCACATATGCGAGGCAGGCGGGGGCAAGCAAGTTCCCCGAAATATCGGGACAGGCGGGATGACAATAGTGTTACATGTTACATGACTCGTGTTTCGTGACCACGTCTTACGATCCCGCAGATGCAAGTGTTGTGTCTACATAATGATGCATATTCTCTTCGGTGAGGGAGAAGGTCTGATATTGTCCCGATACGATCTGGAGGGCGACTTTACGCACGATACTCTCGATAAGTCGTTCAAGACTCCGTATCCCAGGCTCAAACCCGAGCGGTCTCACCAGTCGTGGCCACACTGCTTCGTCGATCGTGAGCTGGCTGCTCTCAAGCCCAGCGGCTGAGAGTTTCTTCGGCAGTACGAATGTTTTGCCGATGATTATCTTCTCGTTATCGTTATACGGCGGCATCTCCACGATTTCCATTCGATCAAGCACTGCAGTAGATATGTCATGCGTGTTATTCGCAGTTCCGATAAACATCACCTGAGAAAGATCGAAGGGATAATCAAGGAAATAATCAGAGAAGATCGTATTTTGATTTGGGTCAAGGAGCTCGAGGAGTGCTCCCATAATGCCCGCGCTATCTTGAGAGTGGACCCGATCCATCTCATCGAGAATTATAACGGGGTTCCGTGTGCCACATCTCGCGATAGCCCGGAGTATGGTCCCTGGCTGTGCATATGGAGTCGTTTTACTGTAGCCGCGCAAATCAAGCGCATTCGTAAGTCCTCCGAAGGGTATGAGATATGACTTCCGTCCGAGAGTCTCGGCGATAATACTTGCAAACGTGGTCTTACCGGTACCCGCCAGACCCACGAAGAGGAGTGATGGGGCACGCAGTACCGCCTTTGCACTTTTCCTTTTTACCAGAATCACGGAGGCGAGGTATTGCATCAGACGCTCTTTCACCTTCGGCATTCCGTAATGTCGAGAATCGATCACGCGTTGGGCTTGTGCGATGTCGAGGTTGTCCGTAGACTCCGTTTCCCAAGGGAGCTGACAGATAAACTCGATATATTTCTCCACTGTCTCGAAACTTGATCCATTTCCTCCATATTGGATAGATATTGCAGATCGACTGAGCTGTTCGAGTGCTCGCATTCGCACCTCGGAGGGGATCGCGGTATTCGCGACCAGAGCGTCTTGGAGTTTCTGAATGGTGCCAACGATGGGGTTCATAATGATGTGTGGTAGTTAGTATCAGTCTAATGCAAAAGGCAGAGAACATCAATAACCATTTAGCACTCGTATCTACCACTTGACAATTTTAGCACTCTTCGCTATCATCTGCTTAATCGCGATTCATTATTAACAATTCATTTTTCGCAGTATGGCAAAAACAAATATTCAGCCATTGTTTGCTTACGTACTTATTAAACCACTCCAAGCAGAGACGAAGACCGCCTCGGGTATCGTACTCCCTGATACTGCCCAAGAGAAGCAGTCTCAGATGGGTGAGGTCTTAGCGGTTGGTTCTGGATTTGGAAGTGAAGATGGACGAGAAAATAAAATTATTCTCAAAGTAGGAGACAAAGTCGTGTATAAGAAATGGGGTGGGAACGAGATCAAGCTCGACGGAGTCGAGTATATGCTCATGGAACAGAAAGATATTATGGCGATAGTTAGTTAATAACCAATAGTTAGTATTTAGTATTTCGAATTTAGAATTTATTTTTCACTTATGGCAAAACAAATGCTATTTGGCAATGATGCCAGACAAAAACTCTCAGCCGGAGTCAATGCGCTTGCGCAGGCTGTCGTTACTACACTCGGACCTCGTGGTCGCAATGTCGCACTCGATAAGAAATGGGGTGCTCCAAACATCGTACACGATGGCGTAACAGTCGCAAAAGATATCGAGCTTCCTGACGCATTCGAAAACATGGGTGCTCAGATGGTCAAAGAAGCTGCCTCCAAGACCAATGATGTCGCAGGGGATGGTACTACTACTTCTACATTGATCGCTCAGGCTATCGTCAATGCAGGACTTCGCAATGTCACTGCAGGTGCGAATCCGATGATGATGAAACATGGGATCGAGAACGCAGTAGAGGCAGTAGTCGCTCAGATTAAGAAAATGGCCAAGCCCATTAAAGGTGATGAAGTAGCCCAGGTGGCGACGATCTCTGCCGCTGATGCGACGATCGGTAAGCTTATTGCAGATGCGATCGCCAAAGTCGGCAAGGATGGTGTCGTCACTGTGGAAGAAGGCAAGTCGCTCGTCATGGAGATCGATCATAAAGAAGGTATGGAGTTCGACCGTGGATATGCGTCCCCATACTTTGTCACCAATCCTGACAAAATGGTCGCAGAAGTACCTGAACCATATATTCTCATTACCGATAAAAAGATCAGTGCGATCTCAGACCTGCTTCCCTTCCTCGAGAAATTCGTGAAAGTATCCAAGAATCTCGTCATCATCGCAGATGATGTCGATGGTGAAGCGCTTGCAACACTCGTCGTGAACAAGATGCGCGGAGTGCTCAATACTCTGATCGTGAAAGCCCCTGGCTTTGGCGATAGACGCAAAGCCATGCTCCAAGACATTGCGGTGCTTACCGGCGGGACAGTCGTCACCGAGGACTTTGGTAAGAAGATCGAGAACGTCGAGGTCGCAGACTGCGGTCGTGCAGACAGCGTATGGGCTGATAAGGATAATACCCGTATCATCGGTGGCAAGGGTGAGAAGTCCGCGATCGATGGACGCGTAGCACAGATCCGCAAAGAGACCGACGCTTCGACCTCTGAGTTTGATAAAGAGAAACTCCAAGAACGACTCGCGAAGCTTACGGGTGGAGTCGCGGTCATCAAAGTCGGTGCCGCCACAGAAGTCGAAATGAAAGAAAAGAAAGAACGTGTCATAGATGCAGTCGCAGCAACAAAAGCAGCGCTTGAGGAAGGAATCGTCGCGGGAGGCGGAACGACTCTGCTGCACGCACGGTCCGTACTGCTCGATCTGAAAGCGAATGCCCAGTCCGAAGAAGAGAAGCTGGGTGTCGAGATCGTGTACCATGCTCTCGCAGAGCCTGTGAAAGCACTTGCTCGCAATTCAGGCCTTGAGCCAGGAGTCGCCCTCGCGAAGATGGAAGATGCGAAGGATATTGACTTCGGGTTTGATGCGGTAACGCTCGAATTCGGGAGCATGTTTAAGAAAGGCATTGTCGATCCAGCGAAAGTGGTGCGTAGCTCACTCCAGAACGCCGCATCCGTCGCGATGACCATGCTTACGACAGAGTGCTTAGTCACCGACATCCCTGAGAAGAAGAAAGATGCACCTGCAGGAGCAGGAGGCATGGGAGGAATGGGTGGGATGGATGGAATGTACTAAAGAGAAATTCGAAATCCTAAACTCTAAATTCTAAATGAGCAGGGAAATATAGTCCGGGTCGAAAGGCCCGGGTTTTTTTATCGGAACGGATAGTTTTTGAATTTCGGGTCGGTCCAGATACTGTAGAGATACGAGTCGATAAACCCGAGGTTATATTCTTTCTTGCATCCTGCGGCGATACATTTTCTCGTCTCATCTTTCTGCTTCGCAAGGCCTCCGTATACAGGCTTGACCCACTGATTGCCCGATGTTTGGTAGGTGTAATATCCGAGAAGCAACGCAAAAAGACCCACAAGAATGTACCTGGGTATTTGTTTGACCCTCCACAATTTCTGTATCAGGTATACGACGATATAGATCACGATGGGGGCGTTCAATAACACATAGTATTCAGACGTAGTCCCCGAATAGAAGCTATATACTACAGCAGGAACTAGGAACCATAGGATCATGAGATAATTTCGTATGAGTATTTTCCCTCGTTCCATGCTGCTTACGAGTACGAAGATGGTAGGGACTACGAATTTCCCCCAGCTCATAGCATGAGGGATGATGAGTATACGCTCGAATTGGATGAACGCATCATGGATGCGGATAAGGAAGAATCTGAAGTGAAATCCACCGATAAAATAATTCGAAAGGAAGTTCCGAAACCAAATAGAATTATCTCCCTTCCATTGGAACTCGAGCAGTATGAGGGGGATAGCCCACACGAGCAGCAGGGGCAGCCCCAGAAGCCCATATCGGATCACCTTTCGTTTGTCTTTCGCAAAAAACACGGAGCATAAAATAATCGGGGGGAGAAATACTACTGCGAAATGCAGATGAAGAAAGAGACCCGTGAGAAACATAAGTGGCAGCATGAGGACATATCGCCTGTGTATAACGACCTCATGGATGCAATAAAAGATAAGCGCGCTCACGCCGAGTACAGGGGACACATTCCAGGGGGTCTTCCCCATCGCGATGAGCTCTCCGCTTACTGTGAAGATGTATGTTGAAAGGACTGCGAATTTGGGGCCAAATATCTTCTTAGTAGTCCAGAAAAAGACAGCAAAATTAAAGATGTTGACCAACATATTCCCGTATTGTGCCGCGATGGGATCTAGACGGGTGAGGAAATAGAATATGGCCAGATAGTAGTACCATATGGGGCCTAAGCAAAAGTGCCCGATACCGGTGCGTGGGCCATCGAAGACTACGGTACCTGAGAGGATATCGCGCACCTTCCACGCATCTCGAGCCTGATCCCACCCGTACTCCATGGTGTTTTCGATATTCCAGAAACGTAAGTAAAGGAAGATGAGAAGAAGTATTCCAAACGATATCTGTAGATAGTGAGCGCGGAGGAAACTCGCCACACGAGTAATTGAAGAGTCAGCGCTGTGTTTCATTGCATGCAAGGATATCATGAGCAGCATCTTTTCTCAAGAAACTACCTCACTCTCAGTCATTGCGAGGATCCGCCGATTCGGCGGAGACGCGGCAATCCCACAAGTTTATGAGATTGTCCCGATACAGTTTCCGACTTTTTCGGAATACAGTAACGTGGATCCCGCTCTGCGGGAATTCATACCACTATGCATTCCTCGCAATGACAGCCAAAAGTTCTGTTTCACAGCGTAAGATCTGTCAATAAATTACCTCACGGGAATTGAGATGGCGGTAGGTGTGGGCACGTCTGCGGTTGGCGTCGCCACGCTGAGTGTCGGTGTGATCACTTGTGCTCCCTGTACCCAGGCGTCTATGACAGCAGGGATATATGCGACGAAATTATCTTCACCGATGAATACGTACACGGGTTGAATATAGGGGGTGTAATATCCTGGGATAAGGTACGCAAGGTATAGCTTTTTGATATTTACCAAGGTCTTCCCCATGAGCGCATCAGATCCTTGGATAAGAAATCCTCTTCCCGCCTGCAGATCCTGGAAAACCTGATCACCTGTCTTCAATGGGTAGCTGCTATTTTGGTCCTCAGATCGTTCGAATATCTGCACCTGAGCCTTCACGACGAAGTCATCTTTACTATTTTGGGGGATGAAAACGACTCTACTCGGGGAGCTCACGAAGTCTTCAGTGACGGTGTCAACATCGCTGATTTTCGGTGGGAAGAAATCCACTGCTACCATATTCGCGACCTGTGGGTCTTGGACAATATCTGCGGATGGTTGAGCAGATCCTGAGGCTTCTCTGTATGTGATATAGCTTACTGTTTGTATACCTTGAGCAAGATCGGTGGGGTAACGGTTGAGTAAGCGAAGGATCTCTTGAGCTTTCGTCTTTACGCCATCTTCGTTCGGCATGGATACGTTGGAAAGTGCGAGACGCATTTGCTCGTCGAATTCCTGAGAGTAGGTATAGTTGAAGTTATCAATATTAACAACGAGGCGTTTCGTACGGTCGACGAGAGTGTACGTGTCTGTAGCTGTGTCCAGTCTACTGGTAGTCGATCCCTCATCAAACTTCAGTGCTTTTGCGATGACTCCCACTTTCTCACGAAATCCTAGGTTCGGTGTGCGCTTCGGAACGAAAAATATTCGGGCAGAGGATGTGGCAGTAAGGGGGACTCCCTCGAGCGTATCCATAACGTATTGCTTGTCCTTGGGAAGGGGGGAAGCGCTATCGATTTGGATAGGTACTAACTGCCCGAAGGCAGGAGTAGGTGTGGGCACGACCACGAGGGGGGTAGTGGGGCGCGTCAGCTCAACAATTTTCAGGGTGAGGTAGAGGATGAGGAGAATGATCACGCCGAGCACTGCGAGAGGGAAAAAGCGTCTGAGGTAGTATGCGAGCTCGGTAAGGGTCATGATATAATACTAGCGGAAGAAAGGGTAAATACAAAATCCAAATGACAAATTCGCCAGCTGGCGAACAAATGTCAAATAAAATCCGAAGCTCAAACAACAAAACAAGTTACACATTGTGTGTGTGTCTCGCGAATGTTCTGACGACTGTCGACTGTTATTACCAGAGGTGGCGGAGTGCCAGCTCGGCACATGCGAGCTGGTTCGCTCACCCGCTTACCTGATTCGCAGTATTGGGCGGGCTGAGCGAAGCCAATCGCACTATGTTCTATACTTACGTT
>JAYRHC010000016.1:0-3876 GCA_041907525.1 Candidatus Woesebacteria bacterium | reverse complement strand
GGCTGCCGGAGCAGTTTATCCGCCTCTGGCGGAAACCCGCGACCATTGTCTTATCCGCCAAATGCATCTATGAGCCGGCTGCCGGAGCAGTTTATCCGCCTCTGGCGGAAACCCGCGACCATTGTCTTATCCGCCAAATGCATCTATGAGCCGGCTGCCGGATTCGAACCCGCGACCGTTCGCTTACAAAGCGAATGCTCTACCACTGAGCTAAGCCGGCGAAATACCACCCTATTTTACCATTATTTTATCCCCTGCGGACAGGATATCCGCTATTTCTGATATATTCTAATATCATCTTGAGAGTATATTGACTTGAATGAAAGTGCGAAATTCTGACATGATGCGTACTCAACCCCCTTGGGAGAGTTGAGATAGACATAATCCACCTTTTCCAAGATAGCACAATCCCTCTTTTCTACTGCTTGTATAATATCTTCTGTTGGAAGATCCAGAAGGGCTGATTGCTCGTAGTCTATCATATACCCCGTTTTTGCTGACAAAGCAGGGACGTATGAGGAATTTTTATTATCAGGAAAAGAGAGCACCACACCGCTCGGCTTACTTCGCAGGAAAGATAACGCTTTCAGTTCTTGAGCAGGAATGATTTCTTTCTCCTTCTCAAGGAGTTTGAACATGAGAACATTGTTCGGTAGCGTGAAAATCACCACGAGAACAATAATGATTTTCGCCAAATATGAGTGACTCCTCCAAAGCTTAGCGACCGAAAGACCTGCGAGTATCCCCATAAGATATACGCCAATATATGCAAATTGTATAATGTTATACCAACCACCTCCATTTTGTATGAAAAATACGGGCATGAGCAAACCAACGAAACCAAAGACTAACAGGATTGCTTCTTCGTATTTGATGCGTCGTGCCAGAAAGTCATGTAAGACCCCGTATATGAACACGAGCCTCGAGCCGAGATTCCAAACGATAAAAAGCAATACGCTGATCATTTCGTATAGAATGAGACGAGGTGATATCGTATGTAAGTCGTACATAAAGTATCTCCCGAGAGTGAAGTCTTTGTGATAGAGAAGTCCTGGGGACTCGGTGATGGCATGAGGAATCGCGATAGGGTTCCATATAAACGGGAATCCTTGTCCGTGCTTGCTAAACGGCATGAAGAATACATATACTGAGCCGATAGATACTGCGAAATATAGGGCAAGTTCCATGATCAAGGAACGATGATTCTTGCGATGGAGTCTTCTTCTGACACTACCCAAGATTAGTAACAGTAGAATAAAGATCCCGCTATATATTTTCAAACCGAGCGAAAGAGAGAGCAGAATACTTTCTGTGAGCCGAGTATATTTCGTGGGTCTCCCTATTAGTATGTTCGTCAAAATATACAGGATGATGGGAAGTGTCAAGAAAAACTGAATATTCGAAAGCACAAAAGAAGGCTGTAGTGTTGCGATGACGGGAAATCCCTTCAGAATACTAAACTCAGCAAAATCATTTCTATAGAAGATGAGAAAAAAGGAGAATGACGATCCAAGGTAAGTAAAGAATGTAATCCAAAGCCGCTCAATGTCAGTTTTCTGCGTAAGATGGAAATACCGAAAGAGCGTATAGGCCAAAGCAATATTTCCGAGAATGGGGAGTAGTTTGAAATATGTGAAAAATGGATTGATCCAGAGTTTCTCAAGAATGTACAGAATTGCCCCCAACAAATAGTTGTATGATGTCAATGCAAATCCTGCTGCAGAAGGAAATACGAAGGGAAATGACTGAAAAGAGTTCCTCGCCACAGCAATATGCCACAGTGCATCGTGGTAGTGCCATTCGCCGATACGGATACCACACACATTGCCTAGACATGAATAATCACCGTTTGGAACTATGAAGAGGAGGTTGAGAAGTATTCCGATCGCAACGATGCCATAGGTGATGATCAGAATCCAGGGAATTGTTCTTCTTGATGATTGTGGTGTGTCAAACATATTCGTATAGCCTTCCATATCTCAGGCGTAAGACTTAGCACTTCTTTCCTGTGGCCAGAGCGGGACTCGAACCCGCATGGGCTATTCGCCCACAACATTTTAAGTGTTGCGTGTATACCGATTTCACCATCCGGCCTGTCATTTTAATATCTCGCTATTGTTCTAGTATCAATAGTTTACTTTATACGATGCTTCGCATCGTGCCTTGCCCTTCCGTAGCTTTACGCGTAGGAGGGTATACCCCCGCTCATCGCGGGATTAACTGGCAGATAATACTCACTCCGTTCGCAAACTGCCAGTTGAACGTTTCACCACCGCGGCGATTGTTTCTGAGATCTTACTTATATAACCTCTGACTTCCTGATGAATATCAGGATCCACGTAATTATACTATCAACTCGATAGACAAATCTTTCCAATTCGGATTAAGCTTGTTAATAAGATTAATTTTCCACTGCCTACGCCATGCTTTTAGCTGTTTTTCTCTGATAAGTGCGTCTCTAACATCCTGGTACATTTCGAAGTATACGAGAGTGAATACTCCATACTTAAAGGTGAATTCACTATAATCTCCATTTTTGTGCTCGATAATCCTTCGTTGAAGATTGTTAGTGACACCAATATACAAGGTTCCATTGTATCTACTTGCGAGAAGATACACAAAATAGGATTTGGAGTTCATACATAGACCCCAGCCTACGCTGGGGAGTCAAGTGCTATTATGAGAAACAATTTCGACAGATGTTTTAAGATGGGTAAGACCTGCGCTTGTTACGACGCGTCCTCTCGGTGTTTTTTTGATAAACCCTATTTGCAGCAGATACGGCTCAATGAATTCTTCTATCGTTCTTCTATCTTCTGCAAGAGAAGAAGAAAGCGTCTCGACTCCGACCGGCTGATTTTCAAACATTGTTGCGATCGTTCGTAGATATTGGACGTCGATATCGGTGAGACCGACAGAGTCTATTTCGAGAAGTCCGAACAATTTCTCAAGAAGCAGCGCATCTATAAGGGTCACTCCCTGTGCCTGCGCGACATCGTGAGCTCGTTTCAATATCCTATTCGCGATCCGCGGAGTGCGACGGCTCCGTCGCGCTATATGTAAAGCAGCATCATCTGTGACTTGGACACCGATAAGACTCGCAGAACGCTTGATGATGTGAGTCATCTGAGACTCGTTATAGAAATCCAACCTGAGAACGAGACCGAACCGATCCCGCAGAGGTCCCGAGAGCATAGCAAGTTTGGTGGTCGCGCCTACTATTGTGATGCGTGGTATAGGAAGACGCATGGTGCGAGCTGACGGGCCTTTCCCGATAATGATATCCAGTGCATATTCTTCCATTACCGGATACAGCATTTCCTCTACGGCCTTAGGCATCCGGTGAATTTCATCGATAAATAGCACATCATTATCCTTGAGATTAGTAAGAATCGCCGCCAGATCTCCGGTCTTCGTGAGTGTCGCTCCTGTGGTTACTTTCAAGTCTCCTTCAAGCTCCCGAGCGATAATATACGAAAGAGTAGTCTTGCCGATCCCTGGTGGTCCGTAGAATAAAATATGCTCAGAAACTACCCCCCGCTTCTTTACTCCATTTAAAAATATCTTCAGTGTCTTAACGGCAGAATCCTGTCCGATATACTCTTCGATCGTGGCTGGTCGAAGATTCTGGTTATGAGAGGGGGCGTCTGCCATGGAGTCATTATATCAGTACTAGTACACACAGTCCTCGAGTGTCGAAGGCTTCTCTCCTGTCAGGCAGTTACCGTCTTTGGTGAGTATTTGCACCTTCAGGATTTTATCGAACTGAATAAGGGTTTTGCGTATCTGACTGATGAGAAGTTTGGGACCCCAGTCTTCGTGAAAGGCAAGCTCACGGCAGAACGTTACTTTTGCAAGATAGTTCTTCACATCGAG
>JAYRHC010000015.1:0-6628 GCA_041907525.1 Candidatus Woesebacteria bacterium | reverse complement strand
GAAACCGTTTCGATACGACCGAAAGACATAGATCGGTTCTCATAACTGGCAATAAGCTGAGGGGCGATAAGTAATCCGTACAGAAAGATGTTGCATAGTACGATGATGCTTATGGTTTTTATCTGTTTTTTATAGCGAATCATCAGGAGGAGTAACCCTAGTATCAGTGGGATGATAAAAGTTTTCCCTGGGTGATAGCCATAGAAACCCCAGACAGCTCCAATAGTCATAAGGTATAGTGCGCGTGTATTCCCTCGCATACTCAGCTCGTAGCCGAGCATCATAATCCCCAGGGGAAGCATCGTCCATGCATTCTCCCATGCGCTTCGGGAGAAACTGAGCAGCCAGGGATTGCTCGCGAGTGCTAGACCGATGAGGAATGCATATCGGATATTATGAGTGATCAGTGTGATAACGATGAAGATCACTACAATTCCGAAAGAAGTAAATAGTGCCGAAGGAAACCGAGCACCACCCATACTTTCATGGAATAGCTGCCACGAAGCCCCAACGATGTACGTATTCACAATCGGCGCACCATTCCAATTAAATTCAAATAGTGGTGGCCTTGCATCGGGAGCATACACTACTCCCACATACCTTCCCAGAGTGTCAGCCTCATCAGGATTCAGATTGCTTGGTATTTGGCTCAGGCGTATTGTGCGAATGTATAGTGAACACGCGAACAAGAGTGCACAGGCTACGAGTAATTGATATTTGTTGCTCATGGGTGCTCGATGAAAACTATTATGGCAAAGGTTTGAGCCACAACGGATCAAGTATGCCATATTCAGTCTGGGAAGACTTGACTTTCAGGAGATATCGTTTTGCACCACCGAGATTCTTGTATGACATCTCTACCCTGTAGGAAACACCTTCTTGCAATACTATAGATGCTTCAAATCTTGCAGAAAGAGGGACGGAAAGGATAGCCTCAACGTCCTTTTTTCTGTCATCCCTGTATATTCTCATACTTCCAGCGTCGTCGGCTTCGCCAGAGAAGGTATAGACATCAGTTTTCGGCACGACGAGTTGACCGCTCCATTCCGCGTATGATGCATCACTTCGAGGGTAGTCTTCTTGCCAAATAGTATACAGTGTGGGCACAGTGTTGCTCGTTATGAATATGGATTTTGTTTCATCTGTATACCAGGTTTCAGTAAGACCAAGACGGGCGGGTAGAGCGGTATTACTGGTCTTTACTTGCAGTCTTGGTTCGATCACAAGAAACGGGGACATGTTGTGTTCATCGCGGACTGTGATCTTTACCTCTGGCCACACAGTTTTATAGTAATCGCTCATGGTCACAAAAGGATACTCTACGATCAAAACGGTATTGGACTCGTGTATGTTCTGCTCATCTCCCACGTCGAAGAGAGAGTATGGTTTCTTGCTCGATACGAGATCTTTTGCATTTTCAAATTTTACAGATGAAAAGTAAAAGAAATCAGGATACAAATATACGTGATACCCTTTCTGTGCGTAGGAATACGCAGTCTCTGCAATGGCAGTGTCTCGGTAGGTAAACGCGTTGTAATAGTCGGACGCGGGATCCGCAACAATCTTCATCATCCGTGCCAGAGCATTTCCCATCACGATAAGGGTAATCCCGATCACGCATAGTCCTAGATATTTACGATATTGGAAAGCTTCAGAGAGAATATACGCCGCAAATCCACAGACCAGAGGTATCACTGCTGCGGATCTGAAAATGGATGGAGCTTCCGTAGTCAGGATTCCGCCAATCAGTGTGCCAAGAAAGAGGATAAGTATCGGAACCGAACGTGCTTTTTTTCGAACACCGTATAGCACGACACCGAGAAACAGTAAGGCCGAAGTCCAATATCCAAAAACAGGTTCGCCAATAAATACTGTATGACGGGAGTTAGGATCAGACTGATCCCAGAACATCCGCGCATAGAGCAAGATATTCTGAGACAGCGAGAATATATTCGATTGTATAGAGGCGGACTTATTCATGATCGAAGCCTGATCCGTTCTCCCCCAAAACTCCACTGAGTGAGATATCCCGTAGTTCAGAAACGGAGTGAGGATCAAAAGCGCCGTACTTCCTATGATGATCAATGATAAGTACAGAGGGACATTGTTCTTTCCCCTCCCTTTGCTGTTTCTTTGTGTTTCGAAAAGAGTATCGGAAAGCACATATATCCAAAAGACACAAAACAACACTCTTCCACCCAAGTAGGT
This sequence comes from Candidatus Woesebacteria bacterium, assembly GCA_041907525.1. Lineage (GTDB taxonomy): Bacteria > Patescibacteriota > Microgenomatia > UBA1406 > GWC2-37-13 > JAGOLU01. The sequence continues at coordinate 4,420 of JAYRHC010000015.1, read as the reverse complement.
GTAGACCATCATCGCGAGTAATACCCCGCAGAACACACTGAGTATGAATCTGAAAGTCTTGCTGGATGTACTTTTGAGTACAGAGTATGCAGCCAATGCTGCAAAGAATGCAAAAGGGGTAATGATCGCCCCATGTGCCCAGCGACTGAGGTGAATATGGACGGGGGAGAGAGCCAGTATAAATGAAGCAATCAAGGCAGTTCTCGTGTTAAATTTTGTACGTAAAAAGAAATACGCTGCTGGGATTGTAAGACTGGCAGGAATGACCCATGCCATGCGAAGCGCCCACTCATTTTTCCCCAGTAAGGATAGTATGCCAGCGATGTAGTACAAATGCGCTGCGGGAACCCCATACCAGCCGATCCCATACCATGGAACAGTATAAGTACCACTGAGTATTTGCATAGCAGGAAGCCCCAAGTTGTATTCGTCAATAAAAAGAGAAGGGGGGAAGTCTAACAATTTGTAGGATCGGAGCATGAGACCGAGACAGGAGATGAAAAAAAGATATAGTACAATCAATACCGTATGTTTTTCTTTCCCCAAGTAGACAAAAAACGATCTCATTTTGTGCTTACGATTGATCATATTCTGTATATTGTTGCCTCAGCTTTTGGTATTTTATCATACATCACCACTATCATGGCGCTTCCGTACCACGTCCCCATGTTATTGTGGATTACTTCGATCATTTGTGCGATAACACCATTGGGATATGAAGGCTATTTGAGGCTTCAGAAAAGCAAATTTCGATTGAGAGTATCTGTGTATGCTGTACTCGGAATACTCATCATTCTTATTGCTTTTAGTTTCAGGATGTATCACTTATCAGATATTCCACGTAATCTGGACGGAGACTATGCATCCGTGGGATTACAGGCGAGAGAATTCCTACGTACTAACCATCCGGGTATTCACGAATTTGGCTGGGCGAATATCCCCATGGTCGGGTACATGCCGGTAGTGTTATCAATGTTCGTGTTCGGGGACAGTCTTCGGGGATTGAATATGGGAAGTGTCATTGAGTCGATGCTTTCTCTGGTCATCATCTATCACTTAGGAAAACATATTCACTCATCCAAGGTAGGGCTGTATGCGATGATGTTCGCTGCATTTTCATATGTGCATATTCATTTCGGACGAACCGCAATGTACTTTGATCCAGTTTTGTTCATCTCCTTATCGGTATTGCTTTTCCTGAAGGGAATGGAAAGGAATAGTAGGGTATACATGATTACCAGTGGAATTGCGGCAGGGTTTTGTATTTTTCTCTACTTCTCGGGAAGAGCGATATTTTTCATTGTACCCCTATGCTTCGTATATGTAACATTCATGCGCAAGAGTCGAACATTCATCGACATTTGTAAGCACGCACTATGGTGGATATGGGGAGCGACTCTTGTTATCGGGCCTTTTTTATTCATGTTTTTCACCCAATATGATGCATTTATGGCACGTACAAAAGAGGTGTTTCTTTTCAGCCCTGATGTAATTCAGCATCTAAAGGGTGTATATCAAACTCAAGATTTGAAAGTGATTGTGTGGGAACAAGTACGAAGATCACTACTGATGTTTCACTCAACATTCGATACAGGAACTCAATTCGGTATGAAAAGACCGTTTTTAGACCCTCTTACGGGGGGATATTTCATTGTAGGTCTCATGTATGTATTGCGAAATATATCCAAAGTTAAGTACGCATCCATTCTAGTATGGATTGTGGTGGTCATGATTACAGGTGCAATATTGACCAATAATCCTCCGTTTTGGCCACGATTAGTATCACTGATTATGCCCGCATGTCTACTAGCAGCGATAGGATGTAATCTTGTTATTGAGATCATTTCTCATGTGCCCGTGTATAGATGGATTCGTAGTATCTGTGCTGTGTTGCTGATAGTGGGTGTTTTTGGATATGTTTTGATCTTCAACTGGACAGCGTATCTTGAAAGTCAATCATCCTTCGCTTTTCCTCGTACTCTCATCGGGCGTTACTTAGCAGACAATCAACTATCGGCATTCATGGTAGAGAATGGGGAGTTTTCTTGTCAAGATAGAGAAATACAATTTCTCGCAGAGCGATACTGTATGGGGAACGTAAATCTTACCGAGAATATGTCGCTCGACGCGGGTCGCGCGTATATTGTACCCTTACGGACGGGCCGTCTCTCAGAAGCATTCATCAAACAGATTGTTACTTCTACTCATCAAATTGCAGAGGTAAAAAATACTACTGGAGACTCAATATTTACGATTGTGCAAAAACAGTAAGACGCGAGACTCAATAGATTACTTTCCGAATATGAGCACCTTCGGATGCTCATAAACAGTAAATGACTCATCTGCGCTGTCGTCGATGATCTGCCATGGTCCGAAGTGCGGATATGCTGTAAATTCCTTGATTTTCCTAAACCCCAACGATCCGTCGAAGAGTTTTTCGTAATACTTCGTCGCCAGGGGATAACAGACCTTAAACTTCGAACAGTCAGCGAGCTTGGGTAGGGGAGTGTAGAGCCTATTTGAGGCCAATATCACATAATCAGATTGACGGAGCTTTTTCATAAGCATTTCCCATTTCTTCTTATCATCGGGCAGCTCGTATATGGTCATCTCCTGATACTGGTATTGTTCGCCATAGCGAATAGGTACCCGATCATCCCAGTGCTCGACTGCAAGCGTCTTACCGGGGGGGATATTCGCTAATATCCAATCTGTGGCAACGATCCGCGTATGTCGTTGGGAATAAATACCGAGAAAGGTGAGTGACCAAACCAATGTCCCCATGAGGAAAATCGCCACGAGCGCCTTATATCCCATCATGACGGTGATCGTGTGTGAGGGGACAAAGGAACGGTGTATGAGCTTGGATAGGCCATACCCCGCGATGATCGCGAGCATGGGGTAGAGAGGGAGCATATAACGCATGAATTTCACTGCTGAGCGGCCGATAATGAGGAAATACAGACCAAATATGAGGAAGAGACAGGAAACAATAATCAAAGAGCCGTACCCCAGATAGTAAGGTTGTCGTGTCGCGCGTCCTTCGACAAGCTCAGGATGACACGAGCGCGCTTCCCCGCCTCCCATCGCCTGAGGCGCAGCCGCTGGCGGGCACAATCGCAATGACGTGTTACGCACAAGAGATGTCAGCATGAAAATGCCTCCGATGAGGGTGAGTATTCCGATGAATGGCCCCAGACCCCACCAAAATATTTGTTCGATATGGTAAATATATGGCTTTGTAGTGACGTATTGGAGTGTATAAGGAAAAACATACGCATCAGAATTCATCCGCATCTGATCGCGCACATCATGAAGAAACCGAGTCTCCATGGCTCTGTTTGGATCAAGAAAATGTACAATGTCGTTCATCCCTGGAAAGCTACGGAACATATCGGCAGATTCTCCATTAGCGACAGTATTCTGGGGGAGTGAGAGGATACCAGAGGGCGGGAGTATCGCATAGGGCATGAAAAGCGCAAAAAAGAGAACACTCGTGAGACAAAATGCTATGATGGGAGAAACAAACGCAAATATCGTCGGCGTCCTGCGAGTGACCCGCTCAGTGGGACTGAAACAGTACTGGATAATTCCCAGTGCAACGATGATTCCTGGCATGAAGACGATGGCAGTAAACTTCGTAGCGATCGCGGCGCCCATACATATTCCCATAACCCGAAGTGCTAATGTGCGTCTCGTGTGAGAGTACCAAATCAAAGAAGTGACCAATGCAGTAACGAAAAATGTGAGAAATACATCGACCACGAAGAAGTGACTATTTTGAATAGGGAAAAACGCGAGACTATACAGGATAGAAGAGAGGAGGGCAGTGGCTTTCTTTCGCGTAACTTGGTACGCGGCTAAAAATATAAGCACTACCGTGCCTACATCGAATACGCTTGAAAGCGTGCGCCCCAGTGTGAGTAAGCCGTCATAGTTCGCAAACGACGCATACGACCGACTCAAGGATTCGAGTAGTTGTGCGCTACCTCGGAGGAGATAGATGGGGAGTGTGCCATAATTGAAAAAATCAGGATTTAATGCACGAGGGAAACGAACGCTATTCGTGACCATGATGAGCATCCGTTCGTCGGGATGGAGGTGACCGCCCTCGTCCCAATTTCTCCCATAACTTCGGACAGAATATGCAGTAAGGAGAATGAAGGAGAGGAGGATGACGGTTTTGTATTTCGAAAATAGAGTTTGTATTTTCATGTCGTCTGCATTAATGCGTAGCTTAAAATTCAGGGGTTTTATTTGTCATTTGAGCTTTGACATTTGAATTTATTCCCTACTTCTTGGCTATCACTTCTATCTCCTGTAATGCTTCGGCAAGGCTATTGAACCGTCTTTCAAACTCAATATTTGCGTCAAATAGATTCGATACCCAAAGCACTTGTGTGGATGTTGTTTTCGTAAG
>JAYRHC010000014.1:0-2944 GCA_041907525.1 Candidatus Woesebacteria bacterium | reverse complement strand
GTATGGTTTTCCAGCCCGAAAACTCAAGATCGTAGGAATCACTGGCACAGACGGCAAGACCACCACCGCGTCGCTTATCTACCATGTCTTAAAAACTGCAGGAAAAAAAGCATCCATTATCACCTCAGTCTCTGCCACGATCGGCGGCAAGGAATACGACACCGGATTCCATGTCACGACCCCAAGTCCTCAAGACATTCCCCGATATTTAGCGCAGTCTGTGAAGAATGGAGATGAGTACTTTGTGCTGGAGATAACCTCTCACGGCCTGGATCAGCATAGAGCTGCGGGGGTACGTTTCGAAATAGCAGGGATAACCAACATTACTCACGAACATCTTGGATATCATAAGACATTTGACCAGTATGTGAAGGCCAAAGCGAGAATAGTGCGAATGTCAAAGCAGACGATCATAAATGCCGATCAGAAGGATGTAGCCAAGCAACTTCTTTCCCTCGCCCCAGAAGCGAAGATCACGACCTTTGGGTTGCGTGAAAAAGCAGACTATTCTGTGGATATTGCCAGCAAGTTTCACATATATCTTGAACAATACAACAAATCCAACTTCTTACTCGCATACAGTATATGCTCTGCACTGGGGATAGAAGATGAGATATTTGAAAAGGCAGTCCATACATACACATTCCCCCCAGGTCGCATGGAAGAGCTTTACAATGCTGAGTTTACCGTCATTAGCGACTTCGCACATACACCCAATGCTCTAGCAAATGCATTACCCGCTGCACTGGAGAAATATAAGACCCGCAGTCGGATGATCCATGTCTTCGGTGCCGCTGCGTTTCGAGACGATACGAAGAGACCTGAGATGGGGAAAGTATCAGCGACGTATGCGAACGTTATTATCCTCACGGAAGAGGACTATCGGACGGAAGATCCCGAGCGGATTTTCAATATGATCGCACAGGGTATTGACGAGAAAGGGTTCACGGAGATACACCCCTCGACAGAAAAATCTCATATTCCTAATAGGTGCTATATGAAAATCCTAAATCGAGAGGAAGCGATCGCGAAAGCCATATCGATAGCCCAGCCGGGGGATATTATCATGATCACGGGGAAGGCACAGGAGAAGTCGCTTTGTCGTGGGACGAAAGAAGAGCCGTATGATGAGAAGCAGTGTGTCCGGAAATGTCTTAGAATTTCTTCAGCATGATGAGGCTGCCCGCCAGGGTGCCAAGGCATGCGAGCCAGAAGGTGATCTTGATGGGAGATACATCGTCGTGGAAGGCGAATGCGATCTGGAAGACCGCCCCCGCCAGAAAAAGAATGAATGTATAGCGAGTGTACACATAGAGAATATCAGTCATGCGCACCTGGTACTTCGTATTTATCGAGTTCATGAGCGTTGAACAGAAATCCTTCGCGAATTCGAGCTCTTCATTAATATAATTCCTCTGATACGATATCATTGAGTCTTCGTAATGGCGTATATACTCCTCAGCCTTATCCAGCAGTCTGTCCTGATTATCAAATACGAGCGTGAGGGTGGTGATATTCGTAAGATTGTTCGTCAGATGTCTGATCAATGACACAGGATCATTCGTGCTAAAGAATTCTTCCTTCACTTCTTTTGTATCTTGCAGGATATGGTCTATGATCTTCGCTTCATCATCAAGGATAATGGTTAAAATATCTTCGATGAATTTACTGAATGATTTCACTTGGATCTTCTCAATGTGTCTTTTATAGCGAGCGAAGAAGTGATTCGTATTGAACGCGAAAATAGTCGCTGAGTTATCCTGTCGGTCAAAGAAAATATTGAGCTCCACCGTGGCGATGGCGCGGTTCTTGGTAATATATTCGGGAATATAGAAGATAAGGAATACGTACTTCTCATGTTTTTTGAGCTCAACTCGAACGTTATTCTCCTGGATTTTCTTGACGATGGAAGTGTCGAGACGGGGATGTTTACGCAGAAACTGCGCGATATCTCGCCGTGTGGGATTCGTGATCACTTGGATAGCAGCCATATATACAATATAGAGCAAACCAAACTTATTTACAAATTCCAATTTTCAAAATCGTAAAGAATCCTTCCTTGGGGAAGGTTCCTCGCTCAGATTCTTGAGCGGGCGGAAGGGGTAGTGTAGTGACAATTCATGAATTGTCACTACTGCGCGATGGCAAATTGTTCAAGTCTCGCGATGCGGTCTTGCATCGGAGGGTGGGTGGAGAAGAGTGAAGACCAGAAGGGTTGATCGCCGAATGGATTGCTGATATAGAGATGAGCCGTCGCTACGTCTGCAGTGGCGAGAGGAGTCTTGGATGACTCGAGCTGTCGTAGTGCGTCTATAAGCCCCTGTGGACTTCCCACAAGCTCTGCTGCAGATGCATCGGCAAGATATTCCCGCTGTCGGGAGATCGCAAGCTGGATAAGCATCCCTACAATAGGAGTTACCATTATGAGGATGATACTGATAATCGAGTTGGCGCGAGAATCTTCACGATTTGAGCTTCTCCCCATAAGCCCCGCGCGCCAGAACATATTCGCCAGGATATTGAGCATCCCCACAAGTATAGATACTGTCGACATAAGGCGCATATCATAATTGCGGACATGGCTAAGTTCGTGTGCGATCACCCCCTGGATCTCATCGTGGTGCAATCTCTGGAGGAGTCCCTGAGTGACCGCGACTGCAGCATGGTCAGCATCTCGCCCTGTCGCGAACGCATTCATCGCGGTGTCGGGAATGATGTAGAGATCGGGCATGGGAAGGCCGGCTTTCCGTGTCAGTGCAGATACGATCTCAAAATATTCTGGAGCGTCATTCTGCTCTATCTTTTGGGCATGCGACTGTGCTAGGACGATACGGTCTGAGAAATAATACGCTGCGAAGTTCATGACACCCGCGATGAGTAGTCCGACACCCACACCACTTGAGCCATATCCTGATGCTTGGGATATGGCATAAGCCATGAGAGC
>JAYRHC010000013.1:0-4266 GCA_041907525.1 Candidatus Woesebacteria bacterium | reverse complement strand
TGGTCCAGAGGCTACACCCACCCCAGAAGGGGGACAGGGGACAGGAACTCCTGGGGCGTATGTCCCTGGTAATACCACGCTGACCCCGACTCCTTCGGGACTGCCCAATAGTGGATTTTTCGACAATACCCTGTACTATATAATCTCGGGAGGAGCACTCATGAGTCTGGGTGGCGTCATGCACAAGTTATATGCGCGTCCTTTTTAATGATGGATACTACTAAAATAGCGACACTAGAACACGCTCGACCTCGTCGCAATACCAAGCTGATCGGTGTGGGAGTGGGTCTGGTCCTCTCATTCCTTCTGCTCACTGCTACATACACTGCATATTTAAGCGGTATATTTGTAAGTGCGACAAACGATGCGCCGACCGAGCTTATCATCCGTAATGTAACTGACACCATGGCCCAGATCTATTGGACGACACAAAGCGATAGTCAGGGCCTCGTACAATACGGCACGAATCCATCCGAGCTCTCTCTCATTGCCCCCGAAGTCCTCGGCGGAAAAGAGCATTCTATCGATCTTACGCTCCTGAAACCGAATACGACCTATTATTTCGACATACGCATTGGTGATAAAATCTTCGACAATGGAGGCACTCCCTGGACCTTCGCTACGAAGCAAGCCGGTGGTGGGGAGAGCACGAATCCAGCTATACCGTCAGATAACGGAAGCTCTGCGGTTCCTGATGGTGTATCTGGGTGTCCCCAGACTGATAATTGTGCAGTCATCCGCGAGCGTCTTGGCCAGGGATGTTCTACGGCAGAATATGCCCAGTGTCTCCAGAGAAACCAATGAAAGCCGTAGTGACAATTCATGAATTGTCACTACATACTCTGAGCGTCTCCAGAAGAACAAGTAATATAGTCGACAGGAAATCAGGTGTTCAGGCTATCAGCTTGCCCTCCGAAGAGGAGGGGCAGTCAGGCAAATACTATTCTCCTCCTTCATCAAGGAGGAGTACCCCGCCAGAGGCGGGGGGAGGTGGTGAAAACGTACAACCACCCCCTGCGCCCCTCCTCGACTGAGGAGGGGGTATCATGGTATCGGATATGTCGAAGTGTGTCCTTCAACAATGATCTCACGTCTTTCTGTCGACTGAAGGCTGAGGACTGGTTATGTCAGAAATTGGAGTATAAACCCCCCTACTGTCCGCATGTAGGTATCGATTACTGCGGGTCCAGGACCCAAGGGGATAAGAAGCGCTAAGAGGAAAAACATCCCATACGGACGGAGACTATACCACTTGATCGCTTGTTCTTCAGAAAGGAGCCCTCCCACGATCTTAAATCCGTCAAGGGGCTCGATCGGGATAAGATTGAATACCGCGAGTGTGACATTGAGCGTGATAAATATCTTGGCGATAGAGAAAAACACCACGGGGAAATCGGGCAGGACGAAATAAAGCAGTTTGAATAGTATTGATACAGAAAGAGCCATTATGATATTGCTCAATGGTCCTGCGAGGGCGATTTTCATGGCATCCTGGCGAGGATTCGTCAAATTGTACGGGTCGAATTGGACAGGTTTACCCCAGCCAAATCCCGCGATCAGAAAAAGAATACTTCCCCATAGGTCCAGATGTGCACGGGGGTTCAGTGTAAGCCTGCCCTGGAGACGAGGAGTAGGATCACCGAGCATATCAGCCATCTTCGCATGAGAGAATTCGTGTACACTCAGCGCTATCACAATGAAAGCGAGGTATAAGACGACGAGGATGGGGGAATTGAACAAATCAAGAATAAGTCCGTGCATAGATGAAATCAAAGCGCTTCGGATTGAAAAAACGCTCCCTGCATGATACCATATCCAGGCTTACTTTTTAAAAGATATTTATGGCTCGATGCTACATCACTGGTAAAGGCAATCTCTACGGACGCTCACACACCCATCATCGGGGTGTCGCCGGGGGTAGATGGAAGAAAAGAGCCCAGAAAACTGCTCGTATCTTCAAGCCCAATCTCCAGACCGTTTCTATTATCGAAGAAGGAGTTCGTAAACAGATCCGCGTCTCTGCAAAAGCTCTCAAACGGGTGAAAAAAGACATGGCTGATGGGAAAAAGCCCATCATCACGCTCGTATCTTCGAGAGGAACTGCATAAAGGCATTCAGGTAGTCAGGAAATCAAATAACCTTCAGTCGACAGTCATCAGAAAAGTACTATGAACGTACTTCACAAACACATATTGTCTGTCATCCCGAGCGTAGTCGAGGGATCCCTTTTTCATAAATTGTTCATCAGGTTTTTAAAGCTTGTGAAGTTATAAGGAAAGTGCTGAAAGGGATTTCTCCGCCCCCGCTCAGATTCTTGAGCGGGGAGTCGAAATGACAGTTACTCAGCACTTATTACTTCCCTCTGCCTACTGTTACTGCTTACTGCTACTCGCTAAATCGCCAGCTTTTCCGTGGCGATTCCAGCAAGGACCATAAGCCCGCCGCCCACTACTTGAATCGGAGTAATGACCTCATGGAGGAATAGGTACGCAATCAGAGTCACAAATACTGGAGTAAACGAAAATACCATCGTCACATAAGATGCAGATGCGTGACGATATGCGCGGAAACGGGTCACGGTGATCAAAATAGAGAAAAAAGTAATGGTCAGCAGTAACAGTGGAAACTTAGGCATAGTGGCGGCGTTCTTCATAATCGCTATCCCCACGACAGGTAACACACCCACAAAATAACTTCCTGTAGATGCAATATTGGCACTCATATTTTTCGTGGAAAGTTTGCCCAGAATGTTATTCCCAAATGCGATTAATGCGGCTTCTAAAAGGGTCAGTCCATCGCCCAAAGACAGAGAAATCAGCTGACCTTTCGTTGTCAGGAGATACGCTCCGATAAGCGTCAGAATAACAAGTACCACCTTCTTCCGTGTCAAGGTTTCGTTCAGAAAAATGACTGCGAAAATCACGGTGAAGAGGAGGACAGAACGGATTAGAAATGAGTAGTTTATCGCGGTCGAATACTTGATCGCAAGCGGCTCAAGAAACGTCAATATGATGCCATTGAGCCCCATCCCGAGCAAAACATAAATTCCCATCTTTGGGATGGATCGAAGCTCTCTCTTGTTCGATATAAGAAAATAGAGCCATAATGGCAATGCGAAAAGCTCCGTCCAGAGCGCGAGCGTGTATACATTCTCGCCACCCTGGAATGCGAGTTTGGAAAGAGATATGGTGACAGCCCACCCGAATGCCGCGATAAAGGTGAATATGAAACCCTTAGAAACTTTCATGAGAAAATATTAGTCTACTTGTAAGTTAAGAAACCGCTTCACTCTGCTGAGTCGGCGGATGAGCTGTAGTGTACGCAGATCTGCGTACACTACGACGATCAAAGCAATTCATGTAACTTTTTATTCCGCTCTTCATATATGGGAGCTTTTTGTTCGGCGAGACGATGGGTAAACAAAATGCCATTGAGATGGTCTACTTCATGCTGAATGATAGCTGCCTCAAATCCAGTGAACGTCTTTTCATATTGTTTCCCATGGATATCGACCCATCGCAGTTTCACTTCAGAGGCGCGCTGGATAGGACCCCATATCCGGGGGATTGAGAGACAGCCCTCGAGAGGCTCCCCTTCGTCGTCATTCTTTTTAACAGATCTGGACTGTGTGGTTTTTGCAGAGACAATTTCTGGATTAATAAAGACCTGAATGAAGCTTTTCGCAGTAGGTTTCATGAGAAAGATACATTCGGAGAGCCCCACCTGCGGTGCAGCGAGACCAACGCCCACGGGATCGACACATGCATCTAGGGTTTTTTTCATATCCTCGACCTGTTTCGCGAGTTTCGGACCGAAATCAGTGATAGTCTTCGCTTTTTTCAGGAGAACCTTTTCTGGTACAAGAACGATCTTCATAGAGGTATACTATTCTACCATGAAGCTCTCACTCTGCATTGCTACCTATAACGAGTCGAAAAACCTCCATTATGCTCTGGATTCGACCATCGACTGGGTAGATGAGGTGGTCATCGTGGATGGGGGTTCCACTGATAGCACAGTTGAGCTTGCCAAGTCATACGGTCCGAAAGTGAAAGTGATCGAAACCACGAACCCACCGATATTCCATATCAATAAGCAGAAGGCGATAGAAGCAGCGAAAGGGGACTGGATACTACAGCTGGATGCGGATGAGGAAGTTACACCCGAATTAAAAGAGGAGATTCGGGAAATAACCAATTTTCAATTTTCAAATTCCAATGAGCAACCAGTCGCGTATCAGATACCGCGGAAGAATTATTTTCTGGG
>JAYRHC010000012.1:0-3411 GCA_041907525.1 Candidatus Woesebacteria bacterium | reverse complement strand
TAAGCCGTCATAGTTCGCAAACGACGCATACGACCGACTCAAGGATTCGAGTAGTTGTGCGCTACCTCGGAGGAGATAGATGGGGAGTGTGCCATAATTGAAAAAATCAGGATTTAATGAACGAGGGAAACGAACGCTATTCGTGACCATGATGAGCATCCGTTCATCGGGATGGAGGTGACCGCCTTCGTCCCAATTTCTCCCATAACTTCGGACAGAATACGCGGTAAGGAGAATGAAGGAAAGGAGGATGACGGTTTTGTATTTCGAAAATAGAGTTTGTATTTTCATATCGACTTCTTGAATGCGTAGCTTAAAATTCAGGGGTTATATTTGTCATTTGAGCTTTGACATTTGAATTTATTCCCTACTTCTTGGCTATCACCTCTATCTCCTGTAATGCTTCGGCAAGGCTATTGAACCGTCTTTCAAACTCAATATTTGCGTCAAATAGATTCGATACCCAAAGCACTTGTGTGGATGTTGTTTTCGTAAGATGTTCCACGATGTTCCAGTTATCTTCCACATAGTATTCTATTCCAAGCTCTTTTATCATACGTTCCTTAAATATGTGTGGCTGTTCGTCCTGGAGATTTTGGTAGTATCCTGCGAAGTAGTCTGACGCATCAACGATCTCCATACATCGCTCAAAGTCTTTCTGCAGACATTTAAATCGGGCAGTAATCACATAGGGTTCGATGAGTCCAGCTTTGGTCAATGCGCGTATGGTTTGCCATCCTGCCGCTGGAGTAAAACTTGACATATGGATAATCCGCCACAAAGCCTGCTCAATGCGTGTTTTCGGGATATATTGAAGGGTTCCTCCCTTTTTGATAAGGTCAAGCGGACCGCGCACAAACCTCAGTGGATTAAAAAAGAGCACTCCATCAAGGTCGAAACCCACCTTGATAGGCTTTCTCGTCCCTTCCCTTCGACCAGGCTCAGGGCAAGCTGGCTCAGGATGACACATTGTATTATTTATTTGGCGCTTCGCGCTTTTTAGTGTCATTTGCGATGGCATAGCTTCATAGTTTATACTAGTATCGGTTATTAGTCCAATTCCTATGCTTCCCGTCATCATCAAAACAAATGTCCTCACCGTGTACACCTATGGGGTTTTCGTCACCCTGGCGCTCTTCTGGTTCTTATATGTCGCATGGAAATATATCCGTATCACGAAACACAGAGAGGAGGAGATATTCGATCTCATCCTCTTCGCTTCAGGAATTGGCTTATTTTTCGGACGTGCCGCCTATATGCTCTTCCACCTTGATCTTATCGTGAAAAAGGGCATTATCGTGTTTTTCGCGATACATCTGTATCCCGGCATGCATGGACTGTCTGTATTGGTCTTCGGCGGCATGGCACTCGTCATATTCCTGGCGCGAGGCAGGAAGTATACGGGCTCGGAGGTTATGGCATATCTTACTCCTGCGATACTTACTGCTCTGACGATACTCAGCTTCGGCAGCATATTCGCTGGCACTGATGTAGGGGTGATCACCGCATTCCCCGTGAGGATTAAATACGCGCTTTATGATGGCTTACGACACACGCCAGGACTTTATGATGGGGTAGCATTTCTCATCGCAGTCTTTGTATTCGACCGGTTGATCGGCTTTCTTCGTCAGAATAAACTGCAATATGGGATGATTATCGCTTTGTTTTATTGGTTGGTAAGTTTTGTCTTTATCGCCACGTCACAGCTACGGGATGTCGTCACCTACCAGAAAAGCATGCCCTATAAACTGTTCGATTTATATTTTGCTATCCTTACGCTCTTGACATCACTCGTTTTTATCGTATATTATGTCCGTTCACATTTCATTGGAATGTTTTACCATTTGTTCGGCCCTTTAATTCATCATGGACAAAGTATTCGTACAAAAACAGAAAGAACGTCTTCTCTCAGAGGATCAAAAGATTAGAAAGCAATTACAGGCATTAAAATCCTCGGATCCGTTTTCTGACCCTGACCATGCCATCGACAACGCGTCCGCAGACACCGATGCACGTGAAGAAATCGGTCACCTTACCGTCGAGGCGGAGTCAGAAGATCTTCAGAAGAGACTCCAGCTAATTATCGCAGCCCTCAAGCGCATAGAGAAGGGGACATACGGCATCTGCATAAAAACGGGTAAGAAGATACCCAAGGCCCGTTTACTCCTTGTCCCTGAGGCTGATAGTGTGGTAGCATGAGAGCCATGCGGTATAGACTTCCCACGCTTCTTTTTGGCCTTGTCCTTCTCGTATTCATGTTTGCGTACTTTCTATACCGGGCGTATACCCATTCCTTGTACAGCACCCCGTTCACGAGGATTAACATCAGTGTGTGGGGTAATCATAGCTATGTGGTTTCTCTCGGGAAAACTACAAAACAACAGTACATCTTCCTCTTTCCGAACTCATACGAAGTGCAGGTTCCCGGGGGGCTACAGGGATATAAAATCGGTGCATTGGGAAAACTGTCCGCTCTCGAAAATGATCCACAGCTTTTCGCGAAAGCGATGGGGCAGGGGAGTGGGGTATTCGTACACAAATATCTGCATGATGCAAAAAATGAAATATACGACGACGATACATGGGTTGACAAGATCTCATTTTCTGAGATCAAACATGACATTGAAGCAAGTATCTTCCGTACTGGAAACATGAGTCTCCTTGACAGACTCTATTTGTATTTCGCGATATACAACACAAAGCCGTCGCAGACGACTCTTGTTCGAGTCAAACAGGACATTCCTGCACTGCTTCTCTACGACAAGGTGTTCTGGAATGAGAAGAAATTGGTACAAATAGTATATGCAGAATCGGAGCGTACCGCATATTTCATATCGAAGTTACTAGAAAATACGGGGATACGGGTGGCCGACATCTCTAAATATTCAAAGACAGCCTCAGAATGCGTAGTCGTCGAGTCTTCGGAAACGTTTTCTCAGACGAGTCAATTTCTGAGTTCATATTTCGGGTGTGTGCTCCGACGAGGAAATACTGGTTTTTATGAGATACAATGGATACTGAATCGTAGAGTAGAGGATACGTGGAAATTATAAATCTATCGTTCAGGATGCTCATATATTTCTTGGCTATACTCATGCTTTCCCTCGCCATCACTCTTTGGAGTATGCGTGGCTTTCACAAAAAGCCTGTTCAGAAGCCTGCTCGTGAAGTAAAGCGGGGGAGCATCATCATGCTAGATGACAAGGTGCAGCACTACCAATAGAGGACAAAACTCAAAATCCAAATATCAAAATGCACAAAAACACGTCAGAACAGTAGTTGAAATGCCTTTTCTGTGTCATCCTGAACTTGTTTCAGGATCTTCCAATGAGAAGAAGATGCTTTGTTCCTTGGGTTTCGGGTTACGAGAATCGTGACTCGCGACCTTCCTTATTCCTCTTCCTCTTCCTC
>JAYRHC010000011.1:0-6487 GCA_041907525.1 Candidatus Woesebacteria bacterium | reverse complement strand
TCAGGCGAAGCAGACAGACAGCCTTATACAGGCTACCACAAAGCTCCAATCAGTCCTCTCCAACAATCAACAGAGAGGAATATTCGGTGAACAAGTCGCAAAGGACTTACTTGCGATGGCAGGTTTTACCCAAGGAGTTGATTATCTGATCCAAGAATCTCAACAGCAGGGGACACGACCAGACTTCACCGTACTTCTCCCCAATGGCATGAAAATCAATGTGGATGCCAAGTTTCCCTATCAGAATTTACTCAAATTTGTAGAGACGACAGATGAACAGCAGCGTAATCAGTTCCGTAAGTTGTTCGAACAAGACATTAAAACAAAGATTAAACAAGTCACCACACGCGACTATATAAATCCAGAAGAGAATACGGTCGATTTCGTCATCCTATTTATCCCGAATGAGAAAATCTTCTCATATATTTATGATGAGATGAATGAGATTTGGAACGAAGGGCTCAGGCAGAAGGTAGTATTCGCAGGGCCGTTTAGTTTCACCGCCATTCTCCGTATGGTGCGTCAAGCGTATGAGTATTTCACAGTACAGAAAAATCTACGCTCTATTATTACGTATATACAGACTTTCAAAGATGAATTCGCGAAGTATGGGGAAGAATTCGATAAGCTGGGCGACCGTATTGACAGCGCGAATAGGCAATACCAGACTGTCGCACAGACCCGCACCACGAAGCTGAACCGCATCGTCGATAAGATCCAACTCCAGGATCAGACGAACACTCCAGAGCCTGCACGACTTCTTGAGTGATTCAGCATTAGCCAACAGAATAATTAAATCGAAACTAGGCACATGTTATCCAGAAAACATGTGATTGTCATTGCGAGGAATGAAATGACGAAGCAATCTCATGTTCTGAATGGGATTGCCACGTCGTCCCGCCGATGGCGGGACTCCTCGCAATGACATATGAGAGGACTTTCATTGTCAATCTGCCTCGATATTTGATACACTGGTATCCACATGCATATCAAAAAACTTCATCTCATCCCAAGACATCTACGTGATCATATCTTGGGTACGATACGTCTGAACGAGGCGAGACTCTCCGACACATTCCAAACGATGGGTCATTACGGCGTACTCCTACTCGCATTTTTTTTCGTAGTACTTCTTTTTATGTGGAAGGAAGGAAGACTGAATAGATCCGCGGTGACCCCAAACGATCGTTCTTTCGGTTTACCGACTCCCTATCCGACGACTGCGCTGCAAGAGATTCCTCGGGCAGATGTCGGCCTTCGTATGATCATGGATCAGGCTAACGGTGAGCTGGGCACGGACAGTGCGCGTCTTGCATCCCCCTCTGCTCCATTGATTGATGAAGCAGGAGGTGGCGCCCCGAAATCTGAGTATCCTCAGCTCGATCTTCAGGGACCATGGTCTTGTACGACCAGTACTGGGGGAGGTCCGATCAATTTGTATATCCATAATAATAAGGTGAAAGTGATTGACAGCTCTGGAAAGGCGACAGAAAACATACTCTTCAATGGTGATTGTCTCTACACATGGAAATCGAGCACAGGTACCAAACAATGCGGTCTACAACAATACCTCGATCTATACACTAGCTTATTGTCGGGGTCTGAGGGCATCGATATCGGAAGCATCATACAGGAGCAAATGGGCAGTGATCCTGCACGAGCTCAGTCGTACGAATCTCTTCGTCGTTCGTGTCAGAAGGTCGCCGTCGCGGAGAGCGTGTTTAGCATACCTCAAAATGTCCAGTGGGCTGAGTCATCGACTACAGATCCAAACTCACTGAATCTTGGCCAATAAAAAACCACAAAAAAAACCTGGCTACGACTTATCCTCCCAGTCGGCGGACTTACCAGCCTCAGGCGGATTGCGTCACTTGGACAATACAGAAGAGTTTGGAGTGACATCATGAAGTGCGTTACACAAAAAAAACCTGGCTACGACTTACTTTCCCCCATCGCCGCTTTGGCGGGAGTATCATCAGCGCTGACGCGTTTCAAGACCTTGTTCGAGATGGGAAAGGTTGGTACCACGTCGCTTCAATAACCAGGAGTTCCTAGTTTACCATAGAGTTTGCATTGTTGCAATGTGTTATAATTTGGTGTAAAACAATGGCTCCGATATCCATACTGCCAGATCGTCAGGCGATGAATTCTTTCTGCCTGTTGCCGAACAGCAAGTTCGGAGGAGCTGATGTCGATGAACACACGATTCTTCTCCTTCGGGCGCATCCCTTCACCCAAATATCATGGGTTTTTAATGCAGTGGCACTGGTGTTATTCGTATTATTTCTTGACATCTTTTGGGGTCAGTCTCTGAATATTCGTACCTATTTTTGGCTTAATATTCTCATTGTGGTTGGCGTCGCAGCATATGCTTGGTACAACTTCCTGCTCTGGTACTTCACGGTCGGTTTCGTGACGAATAAAAGAATTATCGATATTAACTATTACGGTATTATCAGGCGGCAGATCATCCAAGCCCCCATAACCAAAATCGCGGATGTAACGTCTAAAACAAGCGGGTACTTTCGACAAATCTTCAACTATGGGGATATTGATGTCCAGACCGAAGGCTTTATCCAAAACATCATATTTGACAACGTTCCCAATCCCGATCAGGCTATCGTTATCATTGAAAACGCCGCAGAAGGCGGAACTCCTTAACTATGGAAAGCGTAATCGCATTTTTTATGACCATACCATTCATAGGGATACTTTTTCGACTTTTTATCATTGTCTTTGGCTTACTTTTCGTCTTTTATAGTGTTCTTATCCTCGGACAGACCATATCTCTCCGTAAGATAGTGGTTACTGAGCATGGCGAGCTTATCCAGTTTATAAGTGCCGCCCAGCTTGTAGTAGCGCTTGCAGTGTTTGTCATATCCCTGATATATTGGTAGCAGGAGGATTTATGCATAGCGTCTCTTTCACCAATGAACGAACAGGCAGTGGCGTGGCTCGGGTTATCGCTACCCATAACGTAAGTGTCCTTGTCCAGTCCCAAAGTACTGCGCAAGAAGTACAGCCCTCCATCGACAAGCTCCATGCTCTCATCAGCTCCGACCCCCCGTACAGCCCCGACTCAGCCCAGCGTCTTATGATGACTCACGGCAAGGGGCTCGATATGGCATTTCTCTCTCACAAGGAACACACACTCATCCTCGCGACAGGAGGGTCGGGCATCATATTTCTGAAACGAGCAGGCACGATCGTTGAGCTCGTCGGGGATGGGAATGCTGCACAGGGTCCTCCCGAGCGGGGAGATGAGTATATCCTCACGACCAACGAATTTCTTGACCTTATCGGAGGGCTTGAAGGACTTTCGTACTATTTCCTCCATTACACCAGTGCAGAGGTGGTAGAGATGATGAAGACATACGAGGATCAATCAGTAGTGTGTGGTTTCGTTGCGATACAATATGGGACGAAGCATGAAAATGCGCCCATAAAGCCAAGCGTAGAGACTCCTCAACAGACTCACTCTGACACCGTCACGTCAGTAGTGTCCGAAGACGCTTCCATCGTGTCCACGGAAAGTACTCAGGTTCCCATCAAGAGAAATATCATCGATGTCCTGCGGATCCGACTCTTGTCTTTCACCCAGATGCAAATGTTTGGAGGTAAGTCAAGACGTATACTCCTTTTACTTATTCCGGCGGTATTATTAATATTTTTCTTCTCTCGAAGTGTAAGTAATGTCTCGAATAATACTTCCCGTAAAACAGATACTATCGATCGCATACAAGAACTAGTCTCCGCTAAGCTCAAGGAAGCTGACACGGAAGCATTTGTGAATATCACGAACGTCGAGAAAACTCTCAGTGATGCGCGCAAGATCCTCGCCGGAGTCTCTCCTCGTGACCAGCAAGTATATGCCGATGCAATTGCGAAACTCACTGCCCAGATCAATGCGAAAGAACAAGTCGTAATGAGGATCTCGGCGACAAAGCCCAAAGAATATTTCGACCTCCAGATGATCGATAAGGATGCATCCGCGACGGATATCGACTATGCAGAGGGGAGCTTTTCTATCTTGGATAGCAAGAAGGGCAAGATATACATCGTGGATAGTGCGCGAAGATCACACCAGATCCTCTCATCTGACAAGTATAAGGGAGCGACCCAGATCACATCGACCGGTAGATACGTGTATGTACTTACGGCGAAAGATGGCATATACCTTGCAGAGAAAGATCGATCTACTCAGGTTGTGAAACCTGATGCGAAATGGGGCAAAGTGACCGACATGAAAGCCTACACAGGAAATATATATGTGCTCGATGCACAAGGGAAAAATATCTTGAAATATCAAGGGGTTGATGAAAAAACATTCGGCGATATCTCACCCTATCTGGTAGCAGAACTCCAGGGCAATCTGCTGAGCAATGATCGTCTCGCTATCGATGGATCTGTGTATGCCGCGGGGAAAGAATCAGTCGTGAAATTCACCACAGGACGGAAAGTCGACTTTAAACTTCTTGTCCCTCACCGCCAGATAGCCATATCTGCGATCTATACAGACCCTGACCTAGAACAATTGTATCTCTATGATACGAAAAATCAGGCTTTGTACTCTATGAGTAAGGAGGGGATATTTGATCGTCAGTGGATCGTACCAGGACAGGTGATCGCGGTGGCAGCATCAGACAAGGGAAGTAAAGTCTTCGCAGCAACCTCGCGACATATCTACGAGATAGAGAACAAGTAAGGCGATCAGGACGTTAGGATATCAGGAAGTCAGAAATTCAGGAATTCAGGTGATCAGGAGTTCAGGCAATCAGAAAATCGGGCGAATGGGCAATAGCGAATAGCCAAACGCGCGTCATTGCGAGGAGTCCGTCCCGAGTACTCGGGACGGAGACGAAGCAATCTCATGTAGCAGACCATGACGTAATATTTGTTGCTATGGGACACAAGTCTTAGTAATAGGATCAAAAGTACGACTGCAACATTCTCCAGCGTTGACTGCTGGAGAACCATTCTGTTTACACATATTCTGTATCGTGGGAATGTTGATGAGCCCATTCTTAAATACTCCCAACAGGGGTCCCACGAGGAATGTCCAGCCTATGAAAAGCACGACCGCGATCGCAAGCCCAAGCGCCGCTGAGGTGATGCGGTTGCGGGCAGACCCGATCTTTTTTTCCTCTCCGCCTGATGAGATCCACTCAAAAGCCCCCTGGAGAAGGAACACAAGGGCTACCATACCGATCGCGACGAAAAAAAGCTGCACCCCCCAGGAAGCAATCCCGCTGAAATTGAGCTCTCCAAATGGTCCCGGAGCTATCGTTCCGATCACATCGTTTACGCCTGCTGCATATACGTTCATAGATTAAAAACCAAAAGTATTAACTTTCGTCACAAATAACACCGTACGGACAAGGGCATATGCGACGATAATAAGGATGAGTCCAAGACCGGCATACGTCATCGTATGCATCGACTCTGTGATTTTCTTCTCTTCACCCCCTGAGCTGATATAGGTATATGCTCCGTATAGCATAAAGACAAGACAAAGTCCCGCTCCACCTGCGATCGCGAGCGGTACTGCAAGACTTAGGCCTCGCCCTATACTCCAGAAGTTCAGAGCAGCGAAGTTACGCATAACGAAACGAGGATCGTCTCTGCATGCGTTATTGGCGCCACCACCACCGACTGAACATAAAGTAACTGCATGCGGGGGTAAAGGATCTGTATATGGCTTCTCTGATGCGGTCAGGTCATCCTCACATCTGAGACATCCTCTAAGTGTCCGAAAAGCAGTATTTGTTGCACTTTCTACACACCTGAAAACCTGTGGCGCAGGCACAGGATCCACTTGAGTAAGTTGACAGTCCCATCCCGCACTTACGTGTCCTGTTGAGAGGAAAAGTATAAAGTATGAAGTACAAAGTATAAGAAAGAGATGTCTGCGCATGCACCCATTGTACTCAATTTTCCCCAAAGTCAAAAGGGCTTGTTTGTCGCATGCGGGAAAAGTACAATAAATGCACACGCTGAATGTCAAAATTCCAATGTCAAATGTCCAATAAAATCCAAAATCTCAAACTGAATTCGGTCTTATTATGATTTTGGAATTGGGATTTTATTTGTCATTTATGTTTTGACATTTAGATTTACTGCCATGTTTCAACCAAAGTTCACTATCACCAACACTATCCTGAATAAAATCGCTCGCATAGAGGCTGCGGTCGAGGTCATCCATCAGGCGCCCGTGGTCCCCTTATGGGAGAAAGAATTTCGTCAGGATGCGATCGTCCGCCAGGTACATCACGGTACTCATATCGAAGGGAACCAGCTCGGGCTGCAGGATGCGAAAGATATATTGCTCGGGAAGGAAGTCGTAGGGCGTCCCCGCGATATCCAGGAAGTGATCAATTATCGTAAGATTATCGAAATTATCGATGATGATCAGGAACGAAAAGTAGAGAAGATCACTGAGACGCTCATCCTCAAGCTGCATCGTACGCTCATGGACAAGATCCTTACC
>JAYRHC010000010.1:0-16064 GCA_041907525.1 Candidatus Woesebacteria bacterium | reverse complement strand
GGGCTCACTGATACTCCCAGCTCCTACACTTCCCAAGGACTTAAGGTAGTCCGAGTTAATAGCGGAGCCACTGGTTTGGAGTTTGCTGACCTTGCCCTGGACACTAACTATTTCAAACAAGGAGGTAATTCATTTACTGCCCTTGCAACTCTCGGCACCAATGACAACTACAGTTTAGCTTTCAAGACGAATAATACGGAGAAAATGAGGATAGATACAAGTGGGAATGTGGGAATTGGGACGACAAACCCCGCTACAAAATTAGATCTCTCAGGAGGTTATATACGAGTTATCAATGACGGAATTGTTTTTGATCATTCTGTTGGAAATATTAATCTATTTAGGATTGAATCTGCTTACAACGGAAGCTCATATTACGATAATTTTCTATTGCGATATAAAGAAGGTTCCAGTTATGTGACAAAAGGCAAACTATCAACATACGAAGATTCTTATATTAATACTATGGGTGGTAATGTGGGCATTGGGACGACAAGTCCGGCGTATGTTCTTGACATAGCAAAATCCAGCTCGGGAAACGTTTTCAGAGCGAGTGATATATCTACAGGTGCAAACTTTAATTTTGCTCCAGATTCGGCTGGTAGAGCGTTTATGAATGTTACTGGAAATGCCGTCGGAGGATTGAACGGTGGGGCTTATTTTACTGCAAATGGCTATCAAGAGGCTTGGTTCAACGTTGTAGCAAATCAAAACACAGCAGGTCAGAGGTATATGAGGTTTGGAAACACCACGAACAAGTTTAGTGCGCAACTTCTAAATGATGCTGGGACATCCATAGTAAGCACCCCATTCTCGATAGAAAATACTGCTCCTGACAATTCATTGTATGTAAAATCAACTGGCAACATCGGCATTGGCACCACTGCACCCTCAACCCTTTTATCCCTTGGCAACACATCATACACTTTCGCCGCAGGTGGTTTGTCATTTGGTGATATGGATACCGGTCTCTATGAAAGTGCTGACGACAAACTAAACCTAAGAACTGCAGGAAGTGACAGGCTGACTATTGATTCCAGCGGGAATGTGGGGATTGGAACAACGAGTCCTGGGCAGAAATTAGACGTTCAGATTGCTAATAATCTCCATTTTGGGATGAGAGTAGGCGAGCTTAACCTGACATTTAGCCAACTTAGTGCACGAAATGATGCTGGAGCAAGTATAGGCATGGAATTGAAAGCGTCTAGCTTTAACTGGAATATTGCAGACGCTCAGAAAGTTTCGATAGATAGCAACGGCAATTTGGGTATTGGAAATAATTATACACCGACCGCTAAGCTTGGGGTATTAGGGACAGATTCTCTAAATACCTCTTTTGCCGCAAACATTGGGGGTAGTACTGGAGTTGGTTTAGTAGTGACAAACGCGGGTAACGTGGGGATTGGGACAACGAGTCCGGAAACAAAATTGGAGATTAATAGTCCTTCGTCTGGTGCGGCAATGTCTCTGACCGATTACTGGAATCCAGCCATCTATAAGCTGAATATTCGGAACTTTTCACCCGAAGGTGGAGTGGTGTCATGGGGTTTTGATGTAACGAATACATCTACTTACTCAAACAATCTTGTTCTTGAGCGCGGGAAAGTTGGTATTGGCACCTCGGCACCATCTGGGACATTAAATGTTGTGGGGAGTGGTTATGAAACCAGGTATACCACAGTCTTGTCAAAGAATGCCGGAACTGTAGGTTTACCTAGTACGGGTGCTTTGGATGTTGCATTTACAGGTAATGGTGTATCCGGTGTTAATGATCCTCTGACTTACTACGGCGGAAAAATAAATAACGCTTACGTAAGTTCTGCAAATTCTGGGGTAGCAACAAACATTGGTTTGCAGATTGACGTGTCTGGTGGGGACAACAATTACGGATTGATAGTAGGTAGTGGCAACGTCGGCATAGGCACCACCAGCCCCGCCTCACTTCTGGATATCACAGGAGGCCTCACCACGGTTGGTTCTGTACTAACTCTTGGCACAAAAGAACCTTCGGTTGTTGCAAATGATGTTCTTGGTCGACTAAACTTTTATGCTCCACTAGATGCAGCAGGAAGTGATGCTAATCTTGTTGCCGGATCAATTCTGGCTATTTCAGAAGGTACCTTCTCCGCAACAAGCAATGCCACCTCACTTCAATTCCAAACCGGAGCATCGGAAACAGCCACCACCAAGATGACAATCACCAGTGCAGGGAATGTGGGCGTGGGGACAACGGCGCCTGGCTTGGCATTGGATGTGGTGGGTAATGCGCGCTTTAGTGCGGTCGGATCAGGCGCAACCGCAAATGATTTGCGGATCACTTCAGATGGTACGCTCACTACAGATACGTCGGATGTGTCGCTTAAAACAAATGTTGAGAGTTTAGAAGGCACGCTTGATAAGGTGCTTGATCTTCACCCCGTGAGCTTTAACTGGCTGGCTAATCCCGACGGCAGGAAAGAGCTTGGTCTTATCGCGCAGGAAGTTGCGCCGATTTTTCCGGAACTTACCTTTACCAACCCCGTGGACGGGAAGATGGGTATTAATTATTCACGAATTCCCACACTTCTCATAAAGGCAATGCAAGAACAACAAGGGATGCTGAAACAAGTTCAGCATGACACGCAAAAAGCACAAGATGATATGAACCCTTTCCAAACACTTATCCAACAGATCCAAACTCTTATTACCTCTCTCCAGGCCCAGCTGGGACTCGTACGCACGGATCTTGACGCGACGAAAGATCAGGTAGCCTCACTCTCTGCATCCCTCAATAGCATGAATGTAGACTACACCTCTTGGAAAGAAGCCATCGCAAGTGGGAGTGGGGTACTCGGAGCCAGTAACTCAGCACTCCTTGACAAGGTCGCCACCGTTTCCTCACTCCTGGTGAAAGATGATCTCGAAGTAGGGGGGAAGACCACCACCTTCGACCTTACCGTCCTTAACAAACTTACCTCAGGAGTCATCGAAGTCGGAGCGGGCGTGAGTGGGGACGAGATTAACTCCGCGACGGGTATCCGTTTCCAGACACTTGCTCAAGGGCCCATCGACTTTATGAATGGGAAAGTGGTAATCGATGTGGATGGGAGTATCAAGGCGAAACATCTGAAGCTTGACACCGTAGATCCTTCTTCGTCTACTGCAGGTACCGCAGTACTTGAGGCAGGGAAGACGACGATACCAGTAGACACCACCTCGATCGGGCCAGCCTCACTCGTATTTATTACCCCCATCACCCTTACCGATATCCCCATCGCGGTGACGCAGAAGTCTCCAGGCGTCGGCTTCACCGTGACGATCCCCCAGACCATCAGTAAAGACCTCGAATTCCAGTGGCTCGTGATTAATTAGGGAGTGGAAAAAGTGAGATTGACAAGTGTAGGCTACAGTGAGATAATCATGGTGTTCTCCGACTTTTTACGTAAAGATAGACTTTTTCTTGATTACTTAAATGTCCGGGGGTCCGCCGAATCGGTGGATACATGTGGAGTCACAGTCTCGCCATTGGCAGACTGGCACACATAACCCTTTTTCTTACACGAGAAAAAGCGACATACGTACTAATTCGGGGACTTTTGTTGCTTTCCCGTTTTGCAACTTCACGGTGATATTACGATTTATTTAGCCTGCACAACACAGATCTGAAGTATCTAGTCTTTTATTTTACAACGCTAAATACGGAGAGTTATTCATCTTGTAGCGAAACAATATTATTTGCTTTGAAAAAGGGATCTCTCCACCCCCGCTCAGATTCTTTAGCGGGGAGTCGAGATGACACCACGTTGTTTATTTCGCTGCAAGTTTCCGGAACTTGACGAAGAATGTCTCAAAAGGCCAATTTTGTTTATTTATTCTTTATTAGTTATTTATCATTCTTTCTATGTCTTCTCAAAAAGCTACTGATGCTACGCAGGTCCCAGAAGGATCTCTCGATATGAATTCCTTCCTGGATACCGTCGAATTTAAACCCATTGTGCCTGAGAGTGGCGATAAGCCAACCTCTGAGCCTGCCACCTCCCCTGATCCAGCTCCCAAGGAGTATTCGCACAGACGCACTCCGCGATCAATGAGTAGAGATATGAAATCAGACGAACCCGCACCAGACATGTCCCCCCAACAAGGATACGAGCCTCAAAATAGGCTGGAAGAAGATCTGAAAGTGAGCTATGAAGCGAAGGGCATCCTGGAGATCACTCCTGCTGGGTATGGATTCCTTCGAAGGGAATTCGAGATAGACCCCACCGCAGATATCTATATATCACCATCTCAGATAAAACGCTTTTGGCTTCGGAAGGGAGATCTTGTGGAGGGACTCGCGCGCGCACCCAAAAACGGCGAGCGCTACCACAGCTTGCTCCTCGTTCAGAAGATCAACGGGCTTGCGATGACTGAAGCAGAAAGCCAGAATAGACCCCAGTTCGACAATCTCACCTCGCTGCATCCCAATCGGCAGATCAAGCTGGAGAATAAGCAAGATGTGTACACGAGTAGGATCATCGACCTCATCGCACCCATTGGCTTTGGTCAACGTGCACTCATCGTATCTCAGCCCAAAGCAGGTAAGACAACCTTCCTGAAAGATATCGCTCAGGGAATAACTGCCAATTATCCAGAAGTACATCTCATGGCGATCCTGATCGGTGAACGCCCCGAAGAGGTCACAGAGATAGAGCGATTTATCCAAGGTGAAGTCGCTGCTTCACACTTCGACGAACAGCCCCGCCAACAAGTCAAGGTGGCGAATCTCGCACTTGATAGGGCACGCCGACTCGTTGAGATGGGGAAGGATGTTGTGATACTCCTGGACTCTATTACCCGACTTGCACGAGCATACAATCTCGCGGGACCCGTAGATGATCATGGGAATTCACTCGATCAAGGACCGAGACGTCAAGATCGTTACCCTCGTCGTGGGGGTGGGAGTGGATATCGCCGATATGATCAGCCAGACCGCGCTCCTCAAGAGTATGCTCCACGTGGTCGTGGAAGTATGTCAGGGGGAATGGATCAGTCTGCGATGTTCCCCGCGAAAAAGTTCTTGGGAGCCGCTCGCAATTGTGAAGAAGGAGGATCTCTCACGATCATTGGTACCGCACTGGTGGGTACCGAAAGTCGTATGGATGACCTCATCTACGAAGAGTTTAAAGGAACAGGCAATATGGAGATCCATCTCGACCGTAAACTCGCCGAGAAACGCATATTTCCTGCAGTAGACATCCAGCTCTCAGGAACACGGAAAGAGGAATTGCTTTTTGATGAAAGCATCTATAAGAAGACGATCACTCTTCGCCGTATGTTGTCACTCATGAATTCAGAAGAGGCGATCACCAGTATGCTTGACAAACTGGCGAAGACCAAGACGAATAAGGAATTCCTCGATAGTCTGGCGAGATGACAAGCATGATTCATACCACTTGTTCTGTCTCCGGAAATCCACTAAACTGTATTCGTATGGTCAAGAACACCACTCACATTTCAGAAGAGATGAACCAAAAATTGACGAAGCGTATCAACAGGATCATCGGACAGCTGAAAGGTATCCAGAAGATGAGCGAATCGGGCAGAGACTGCAATGACATCATTCAACAGGTCTCTGCGGTAAAGAAGGCTATAGATGGTCTTACGGAAGAAGTACTCGTACACGATCTCATGCCGTATATCCCGCCCATCAAACAGAAAGTCATAGCCGAGATGATACATCGGTCAATCTCTTTGTAGTTATTTCCAATCAATCTGCTACTATTACTGCCTTTGACACACAGTGGTCAATGAGTTATTCATTCATTTATATCCTATGAATCTCATGCTTGATTCGGTACACAAATCGATCCGCAACGCTGCAGATCATATCGGAATGTCTGATGAAGCCCTGGGAAAGTTGCTGAAACCCGATCATATATTGCACCATAGACTGTACATCACTATGGATGATGGACACCAGGCGGAATTCGATGCATATCGTGTCCAGCACAATAACAAACTTGGCCCCTACAAAGGCGGGATTAGACTCCACAATCATGTGAATGTCCACGAGGTCACCGCTCTGGCGACTCTTATGTCTTTCAAGTGCGCATTGTCGAACCTCCCCTACGGCGGTGGGAAGGGTGGTGTGATAGTAGATCCCTCGAAATTAAGTCAAAAGGAGCTTGAGGATGTAGCAAGAGCATACGTGCGCGCATTCTTTGAACATATTGGCCCAGAATTGGACGTCCCGGCGCCAGATCTCAACACCAATTCTCAGACCATGTCTTGGATGAGCGATGAATACATCAAGATGACCCGGGAGAAGGCTCCTAAGACGAACTATTCGGATTCCCAATTACGGGGTGCATTCACGGGAAAAACGATCGAAGACGGGGGGACCTATGGCAGGACCGAGGCTACAGGGAGAGGCGGAGTCTACATTTTACGAGAATATCTCAAGAAAACTGGAAAAAACCCTGAGGACACGACAGTCGCCGTACAAGGCATCGGGAATGTCGGATATTACTTTGCACTGTTTGCGTCTGAACTAGGGTGCAGGGTGGTGGCAGTCTCAGATAGCAAATCTGGCGTCTACTCTGACACGAAAACACTGGATCTGCAGCATATACAGAAACACAAACATATACATGGCAATCTCCAGGGCATCCCTGATGTCGAGCACATATCGAAAGAGCACATACTAGAGTTAGATGTGGACGTGCTCGTCCCTGCGGCATTTGAGAATGTGATCGGGAAGCTCAATGCACACAAGATCAAGGCACGCGCCATCATAAGCATGGCAAATGGGCCCGTTACCGAAGAGGCAGATGAGTATCTGACGAAGAACAAAGTAGCTATTATTCCCGATATTCTCGCCAATGCAGGGGGTGTCATCGTCTCGTATCTTGAATGGTATCAGAATATGCATGAGGAGAGGTGGACTGAGGCGAAGGTCAATGAGAGACTGGATCAGATCATATCAGAATCATTCGGAAAAGTGTGGAATCGTGCCCAAAAGGATCGAATTTCGATCAAAAACGCCGCCTTTACGATCGCTCTTGAGAAACTGAAGTGAAAAATAAACACACAACCACCCCTGCACCCCTCCTCGACTGAGGAGGGGAATCGATCTGAATAAGGGTCTAATTCCTCGAGGCTTGCGTCGCTAATATGTGTCATGGTGAGCCTGTCGAATCCATGACATGTCACCCCTTCCCTTCGATCCACCGATTCAGCGGAGGAGGTGGTTTGTCACACACAACCACCCCTGCGCCCCTCCTCAACTGAGGAGGGGAACCATCATTTTCACATCCATCCTCGACTGAGAAGGGGAATCAATTTGAATAAGGGTCTAGTGCGTCGACGCTTGCGTCGCATACGTTCGTTGTCAATATACTCCAGTCTGTAAATATTTGACGAGCAAACGAGATCCCGAAAATGACAGAATGTTCTTAATTCTTGTATAATCAAAGTATGTCCGACCTCTATGCATTTCTTCTCTTCCTGCGTGGGTATGTCTTTGGGCATATTCTTCATGTAGGACTTGCGTTTGATTTTCTGAAAGACACCATAGTCCGACTGCTTCTCTTCAAACGAGGGAAATACTCGGTTTCCATCGTGAATTCTTCATTTATTGTCCTCACGATTATATTAACTGTCACCGTACCGATCGTCGCCCAGAACAATCCCTTCCGGCAGGACAGTCTGTTTTCAGAAAGCATCCTCTATAACACGAATGAGAAGCTCATCTCGCTTGATGAAGACCAAATATCACTCGATACGATCCGCAGTAAAATACGGGATAAGGTGGAAATGTACACGGTCCAGGATGGCGACACACTCCAATCCTTAGCAAAAAAGTTCGAGGTCAGTGAAAAAACGATTACCTGGGCTAATTCCCTTAAAACTACCAAGCTTAGACCAGGTGCGACGCTGAAAATTCCCCCTATCACGGGTATAGTCCATCAGGTCGAGCCGGGCGATACTATATATTCTATTGCGAAAAAGTACGGAGTGAAAGCACAAAACATCGTCAACTTCCCGTTTAACGAATTTAAAGATGAATCCTTCAATCTGATCGCGAATTCGACTCTCGTCATCCCTGATGGAGTCTTATACGAACAATCCAGCGGACCAGCGCCTGACACGTATGCATTCGCCAAGGTGGTGGAGGGTGTACGCGGCTCCAGCAATTTTATCTGGCCTACGAGAGGTATTATCACTCAGTATCCGACGGTATATCACATGGCTCTCGATATCGCAGACAACGGTGCTCCTCCAATACTCGCTGCAGATGCGGGCACGGTCATCTATTCTGGTTGTTTCAGCTGGGGGTACGGGTGTCACATAATTATCGACCACAACAATGGGTATCGTACCCTGTATGGTCATATGTCACGACGTGACGTAGAACAAGGAGATGTCGTCTCACAAGGGCAGCAAATCGGGGTTATGGGATCCACAGGTCGATCCACGGGAATGCATCTGCACTTCGAAGTACGCCAAGGCAACGTGTTACTAAATCCTCAGACTTTTTTACAATGAATAGAATAGGGGAAATGGTTCGTCGGAATGCGCATCTGATCGTGTTGTCGGTGTGTAGTGCGTTGTTAGTAGTCATCTTGCAGTTTGTCATGACCAATCTTTTCCCCCCAGCTGGGGACAATGTTCAGGTTCCTGCTCTTGATACTGCGGTAGGAGAAATCATTCCCATTACCCAGGAAGCATCTCCCAAACAGCTAGTGAGCACGCTACGAGAAGATGAGCTGAAAGAGTTCCAGGCTAATGGCCAATATGAAGATAAACAGGCGGCGTCCTCTGTGAAGCCCGTGGAAGTGTCATTGGATCGGCTTTTCGTATCACTGGACGACCAACCCTCATATCCAGGAGTGAAAGACGCGGGAAACACTGTACATATCAGGCTTGCCAACGATCAAAGCTCTGACGTGTCGATTTGCCCACAGGACAAATACTTTCAGAAATCCTGCACGATGTACCTCGTCAACAAGTCTGGGCGATCTATCCCCGTGAGCGTGGGTATGACCGACACAGGGGATAGTGGAGTGTTTATTATGACATTGCGCCGATCAGCTGATGAAGGAGAAGACTCCAGTATCTACACCGCCAAACCCATAGAACTCACCATACGAACGATTTGAAGGATTATTTAGTGTTTTGCAAAAGTGGTCTGTATGGTACAATACGGCTCTAGTTTAGATTGAAATATGCCACCCCAAAAGTCCTTTGCGCCACTAAACATCATTAGTGAGTTACAGAAAGTGAGCTGGCCTACAAGACAAGAAACGACCAAGTTAACCATTGTAGTGATCGCGGCCAGTCTATTCGTAGGACTGTATATCGGAGGTTTGGATATTATTTTCGCCCAGATGCTTCGCATAATCACAAAGTAATTAGAGAGTTGTTTATTCCATTTTATGACTGAAGAAGTTGTCGGTAATGCTATCAACGACGCCCCAGCAAACGCTCGTTGGTATGTCATCCACTCACAAACGGGGCACGAAGATCGTGTAAAGAAAAATCTCCAACAGCGTGTTGAATCCTTAGGCGTGGGGGATAAAATATTCAATATCATAGTGCCTACCCGAGAAACAGTGGTCGTTAAACGAGGGAAAAAGATAAAGCAGATGGAACGGGTGTTTCCAGGATATATTCTCATCCAGATGTGTCTCGACGACCAGACGTGGCTTGTCGTAAGGACGACTGAAGGAGTAACGGGATTTATTGGCGTCGGTCAGAAACCCACCCCCATTTCTCAGAAAGAAGTAGAAGCAATCATGAAATTCGTAACGCAGAAACAGACGAAATTCAAGGCGAGATTCGTCACAGGAGAGGCGGTGAAGATCATCGATGGACCATTTGCTGATTTCTTAGGTTCAGTGCAATCCATCGACGAAGAGAAAGGGAAACTTACCGTGCTTGTCTCGATATTCGATAGGGAGACACCGATCGAGCTTGATTTCCTCCAAGTTCATAAATTATAACTATGGCAAAGAAACTAAAGACCGTCATTAAACTCAATCTACCTGCAGGTGAAGCGACCCCTGCTCCTCCCGTCGGTCCTGCTCTGGGCGGACATGGCGTTCCTATCATGGAGTTTATCAAGGAATATAACGCTCGCACTGCGAAACTGAAGGGAAATATCATTCCGGCAGTGATCTCGGTGTACGAGGATAGAAGCTTTACATTCATCACGAAGCTACCTCCTGTCTCGGCGATCATTAAGAAGAAACTCAATATCAAGGCTGGCTCTGGAGTCCCAAATACCCAGAAAGTGGGATCCCTTTCCCAAACACAGCTGCAAGAAATCGCGAAGGAGAAGATGGCTGACCTGAATGCGAATGACATGGAAGCAGCGATGAAGATAGTCGCGGGGACAGCTCGCAGTATGGGAGTAGAGATCAATTTGTAATACCTATATGTCAAAGAAACAAAAAGTCACACCGTCTCAGCTTGCGATGTCTGAAGTCCTCAAGAAGGAATTGGATTCAGATGTTGCAGAGAAGAAAGAAACACCGAAAATGCCAGTGTCTGAAAAGCCCAAAGAAGTCAAGACAAAGAAGATTCAGCAGGCGAGAAAGCGAGGAAAGAACTATGTCAACGCCCGGACTCAGGCCAAAGCGACAGGGACAGTGACCCCCCAGGACGCGATCACATTATTACAGAAGATCCTCTATACCAAGTTCGAAGAGACACTTGAGCTGCATATTAATGTCATTGAAAGCGGTCTCAAAGGAGAAGTAACCCTTCCATATACCACTGGTAAGCGTGTTTCTGTTGTCGCTGCAAGTGATGAGATCATCGAAAAGCTCGAAAAAGGAATCGTGGACTTCGATATTCTCGTAGCAACCCCGGCCATCATGCCAAAATTGACGAAATTTGCGAAGTTACTCGGTCCGAAAGGATTAATGCCTAATCCTAAGGCTGGGACATTAGGTCCCAATACAGACGATCTCGTAAAGAAATTCTCGGGTAACACCACACGCTTTAAGACAGAAGCTAAGTCACCGATTATTCACCTTACCATAGGCAAAACCAATTCACCCGTTGAACACCTAGTAGCTAATATCGAAGCTTACCTCACTGCCGTCGGCAGGAAAAATATTAAAAACGCATATCTCTCCTCCTCGATGTCTCCTTCAGTCCAAATCACGATTTAACGCTAGACGATATCACTTCTTATGGTGTATGCTGATACGTAGCATAGTTTATGGAAATACATACTTCGTACTGGGATTATTTGTCTCCCCATCAACGTGATCTTATCCGTGAAGGGAGCTATATATATCAAGAGATTTTCGCTGATGGAAGATACAATTTCCAGGACTATTCCTTTATCGTCTTTCCTTTCGCGAAAGCATTCGAGGGATTTATTAAGCAGTTTCTTCTCGATGTGCATCTTATCACCGAGAGCCAATATAATTCGGACCATATCCGTGTGGGGCGGTTATTGTCACCAGAGACGCACTATATGTATGAGGACTCGATTTATCAAAAACTCGCTCAAATGATCGGAAGAGATGCTGCTGATATGATCTGGACAACGTGGAAATATTGCAGGAACCAAGTTTTTCACTACTACCCGCACAATAATAAGTCACTCAGTCTCAATGAGGCTAAGGAACGCATTCATCTCACCCTAAGCACGATAACGACCTGCTATAACTTGCTAAAGCATATTAAGTCAAAAAATTCTCTCGATATAGCCTATCAAGATAGACTAAACGCACCGTAGCGGTCGTTTATCATCTCCCCGTGACCTTTGCTAATTCTTCGCTCAATCGTGAGCCAACCAAAAATACCGATAAATTCGAAGAATTTACGAAAAATGCACGCTTTTGTATATATTAAATGTACGGTATATGTGTTTAGCATCGCTCTGGAGCTTAGATTATACTTCTGATAACTCATAGAGTATTCATATCTTCAGCACAAGAGAGATGCTTCAACAATGGATACCCTCAGTATTGGCGAAAAATACCAGTCATTGCATGTTGTAAATGATTATACGACTCTTAATGAATGGACTGTCTTTAAAGTATTTTAATGCTCTATAGAAATGCTTATTGAGATCATAAACCTCGACGTCTTTGTGTGTAATACTTACTATTCTCGGTATTTTCTGAATACTAAGGATATCCAGGATCTTTTACCGATGCTGATATATGAACCGATAGCGAAGGGATAAGTCGTCTAGTTCGCGTTCAGAAGAACCTTTATATAGCTACTTCCGGGCATATATGGCTCGAGAGCGACTCCGACAATGACATCATACCTGCTTACCGCTTTTTGACCATACCCTGGAGTAGTACTGGTGGATATATAATCGCCGATAGTAATCGGTGCATCTGGGGTATTAAGGATGTGAACATAGGCTACTCCACGAGTGATAATACGATCAGCGGATTTAATGCCAAAAATTCTAGTAGATAACAAAGCCTTAATAAGCTCATTGTTATAGATTGACACGATATCACCATCTTCGAAGGGGGGTACATTCTGGAACATCGATAATGGAACGCTCTCTGAGGTTGAAGCAGTGGATATACTTGTCTCAGAGCCCAATACCGAGGGATTATCAGCACTATTTGGCAGAAAATCATCTATATTGCTAGCTTTACTGAATAAGCCTTTCGTCTCGTTCTGAGTGGTCGAATCACTTTGAGCCATGGACGAACTATTCACTTGAATCTTCGATACGGTCAGTTTTGAATCATTTACGTATATATCAGCGTATATTGCACCACCACGTTCCACTACATCTCGTACTTCTTGAGGTAAAGGACTACAATTTCGGTCGATTAGAATTTTAAGCCTTGAAGAGCCCTCAATTAACATCAAGTCTTGGTAAGGGCAGCGAACATAACCTATAGACGTAATTTGTTGAATATTGGTATAAAACTTGAACATAAATACTGTTCTAGACATATTAGATGGTTTAAAAGGACTATGTAATTTGAGATCGAATTGGATATGGTACTTTTCGTTTGCAGCGTACTGAGTCGGTGGAATTACTGCAGTGCTGGAATTATGGATAGATTGTAGGCGTAATGCATAGATAATCATGATAATAAGGATACCGGTAGCGAGAAGTAGAAAGGAAACGGTTCGGGTATACCACACGAATCTATGCGGTTTTGAGCTCAAAATGAGCGGGGGCGGGGCATTTCTACCATGCGGGACATCTGAAATGTGCATGTGTTCCGATCGAACCCAATCAATAAACTTGCGCAATGAGGACAATTTACGGTTCATAGTATTGATGGGAGTGACGTTACGGATCAAGTGTTGCTCATATCGAAAGTAGAGCACGTCTATCGATATCTCAAAGTTGTATGCCGACAGCCAAGTGAATAATGTACCAGTGTCACCGACAATATTTCGCACCGTTATTGGAGAATAACCACAATTTCGGATATACTCAAGGTATTGGTCTTTGTAGTCAGATTTAATATACATATATGTTTTTGATATGTTGCGAATTATGCTCATTAAAGCACAAACTATTGATGAATGCAAGAGGAGCATGCATAAATTTCTAAACAAAATTATCTAACTATCAATTAATTTATCATTACGAATATTGGCGACGACATCTGGGGCTATATACAGCCTAACTAGTGAAGTGTAGTTATTTATTATAATAACTAGATTTTATAATTAACTTATTTAATTTGGGACATTGTAGAGTATTTTATGAAAGAAAAATACTATATACAAAGGCCATGCTGTTTAGTCGGTTGTTTCTCAACTTTCGTTGTATTTTAGCTCAAGAAGTTGTCGGAGCGTCTATGATGCTTCATCAAATCCGCAGCGAATCGGTGTTGTGCTATATGTCAATGAGAGCCCTATAGAATGAGATTTAATTTTATGTAATTCATGACGCTCTCTGGTTTTAGCAGAAAAAGTGAAGGAGTGATAAGCCCACATTATTCCGCCAATTTCTTCTTGAAAGGCTACAAATATTAGATTCCTTACCATTAATCAGAGTGATATAAATAACGGCGAGATCTTTACGTTTTGAATTTCTTAGGGCTGTAAATTGCTCATAGCAATGAGTTATGGAGACTCAATTTTAATATTGTACGTACAGAAAGCGTAATGTGGAGAGCGAATGGATAACGAACGTGAGGATATTCAGAAGTACTCTGGTAAATGCCCCTATTGTTACCGCCAATATTGGCAAATACCCACTCGTGATAATAATTCCAAGTGAACTAACCATAATTGGACTGATAAGAGGGGATAAAAGTATATTGGCGAACGGACTTATGAGGGAGATATTCCCGAAGTAATAGAATATGAGAGGCACAGTAAATGCCTGGGCTGAAAAAGAGAGTGCGATCTGATCCCGCATTATGTCTCGTAATCTGATTACTATATTACTTTTTTTCGTATCTGGCTTATTACCATCGTAGAATAGTGTGATGCCGAATATGGCTAGAAAGGAAAGCTGGAATGAAATATCGTATACAATAGTTGAATCAAAACAGAGTATTAGACCGCATGTAAAGAACAATAAGTATAATCTATGGCTCTGTCTCCCTATCAGATCTCCTATACGAGGTATGAAATTCATAAGAGCAGCTCTTATGATAGAGGGCTGCATCGGAATGCTGAAAAGAAACAGTGCGGTTATGGCTATAGCGCAGACTTCACGCATCTTGTTCGGCAAGAAGGAGAGCATAGAACTTACGAATGTAATAAACATGGTGATATTCGCTCCCGAAAGAACCATCATATGACTGACTCCGACTATTTTGATCTCATCTAACAATTCTCTACTGAGAGTATTTTTGAATCCGAAGGTAATTGCGAGGGCAAGACCAGCTTCCTGTAGACTAAGGTATGAAGATAGACGTCCTTGTATAAGATCTTGAAGATCAGGCACAGCCTAGAGGTCTAAGTTATTAACGATCTTATCGTAGAGCGATTGCTTGATAATACCTCGATCTACAAGGTCGCGGACTTGTCCATAAGGACGGGCAGCGATAATACGTTGAGCAGTAACATCACCGATTCCAGGAAGACTTTTGAGTGACTCCATAGTGTCACTATTAATCGAAATGAGCGAAGGGCTTTCCGCCACTCCTTGCTGATCTGTTGTGTCAGGTGAGACAGTATCAAGCATAACAAGCTTTCGCTTCTCGGTGAAATATCCATCTCTCACTTCGTACACACTCGGAATATGGATCTTTTGCTGATCCGACAGGAGTACTGAAAAGTTGTAATTCCGCTGAATATACGGTCTGTCTGCTTCGGGACTCAATCCTCCTGCTCGTTCAATGAGCTGAAAAACTCTTGTTCCTTGCTCAACCTCGTATGTTTGGGGCTTCATTACTGCACCACTCAGATCAACGTACCATTTGACTTTCTGGGTCGAAGATGAGATATCGGATTGGGCAGCTGGCTTCTTGAGCTCAGTCTCTTTCTGTATTGAGGCGGTGACGAGGATGATGCTGCGATAGCAAAAGTAGATCCCAATCATCATGCATATTGCGAATAAAAGAAGAGGTGTTCGCGCTTCACGCACGAAAGACAACAGTCGTTTATGTTCTTGTTTCTCATATACTTGGCGGAATCGCTCTAGTATGCTTGGTTCAGGTGTGATCATGTATGCCGTAGGCCAACGAAGATTATAACAATAATTATGATAAAACAAAAAATAATAGATGCAATACCATAAATAGGTGACACCAGCCAAAAGGCCGTCTGTCCGTATATGTGAGGCATGTTCGTGCCCGGTATGGTAAGGTCGACCGAAGCGCTGTATTGGCCGCTATGCAACTTCGACGGGGGCAATGGTATTAATGCATTGTCACCTCGACCTTCGATAGATAGGTTCTTCTGGCTATTCGCGAATACATACGTAGGCGGGATGGTATATGTTTCTTCATAACGATTCGGTCCTATGAGTGTAATCGTTCCATGGGTCATAAAGAGATGATTGCCACGATTCTGCATTGTCAGTATAAGATTTTGGGGTGCATTCAAAACAGAAAATTGTCCATTCACATTTTGGAAGAGAGCGATCTTTGGATCGAAGGACATGTCGCCGTCTTCGGTAACACCCAGAATGATAG
>JAYRHC010000009.1:0-4306 GCA_041907525.1 Candidatus Woesebacteria bacterium | reverse complement strand
TCTTACGCCGACTGCAGGTACGATAGACCGAGGGATGGATCTGCAGGAGATCGCCATCGTATCTCAGGAGATCGAGCTATTTAATACTACGCTGCGAGAGAACCTTACCTTAGGGTTAGTTATATCCGATGATACCATACTTATGATATTGAAAGAACTCGACCTTACCCGAATGATCGAGAATCATCCTGAAGGCTTGGATGTGGTGATCGGCGAGAAGGGTCTACGGCTTTCTGCCGGGCAGAAACAGCGTGTGAATATCGCACGGGCATTTTTCCAGAAACGGTCATTGTTCTTGCTAGATGAGCCCATATCGCACCTAGACCCGAAGACCACTTCGAAAGTGATCGCATTCCTACGGAGACACTTGAAAGGAAAGACTTCCATTATCGTCTCTCATCAGAAAGAGGTGCTCAAGCTCGCAAGCAGGGTGTATGAGATGCGCAAACGAAGCCTGCATGAAATATCGGCTAATCAAGAATCTGGGGCCTGAGTTTTAGAGATTCTTTTTGAAAGAAGGAAACAACGCTTCTTCGAGGATAACTACCGCTGAGTAATATGGGATCGTCTAATTTCTCATCCACCTCACTTAGGCGGGTCGCGAGTTGGAGAAGGTCGATGGAACTATCGAATTTCGTTTGTGCCATAATCCTCAGGTCAAGGATAGTGTTGGGTCCGTTCCTCCTGTAAGATAGAAACGCTTCGCGATTTCAACGTTTGAGGAAAAGACTCTCAAAAATTCGATCTGGCGCGCGGTCAGGATGCTTTTGGCCATAATATATGGGAGAGAAATCGGCGTTTTGCAGGATCAATGGTAATCACGGACCAGTATTTCTGAAGAGAAGCCTTCGATATTTTTTCATCATTCAATCCGAAGTTTATCAGTTGCTCAAGCTTCCATACAGCCCACTTTCGAGAGTTTTTTTGTAGTCTGCTTGTGTTTGTAGACCAATTTTTCATACCTAATATTATACCATGAATAGAGGCTGCGCATTTGTGTTCTGAATGCGTCAAAACAAGTCTCCAGACTTGGTATAATCTCCCATCAGCCCGAGTGGCGGAACTGGCAGACGCGCACGCTTTAGGGGCGTGTTTCGTAAGAAGTGGAGGTTCAAATCCTCTCTCGGGCACATCAGAAATATTATCGTGAGGTTTCAGCCAAAGGCTGATCCGTCTATGGCGTGACGAGCCTCCCCAGCGGCACCAGCACCGATCATAGATAGTGCGTTAATCGCAGTTAGAAGTACACATAACGTATGATAGACAACGCAGAACCAATTGATTTTATTCCGGTCAGGGAGAACCTTGAAAAAATACGAATGAAAGGGTTTGGTGGTCTGCTGGAAGTATTTGCTAGACACGCAAATGGGATCGAAGTTCAGGTAAGATATGGTAGCGTCAGTCAGGAAGCAAATGCCTATTTAGATCCAAAGCCAGGATACTCGGACGGGACAATTACCGTACATGAAGATCCTTCTCTTGCGGAGATAGTATCACTGAATAGGGAGCTTGGTGTAACCGACGTATCTGGCATAGGGATGCGTCTTCAGGATGTCGCAGTGCTTTTGGCTCGTGATACAGATACAAACTCCTCTCCGCTTGGGCTCCGTCTTGCAGAGTTTATTACATATCTTTATACTCTGGGACAGGACATAAGCATATCTTTCGCACATGCTACTCCTATACCAACTGAAGTCTCCCTCGAAGAAGTAAGAAAAGCTTCTCTGCACCTTCCAGAGGGATCGGATGAGAATCGCTACATCGACGAACTGTATTTGTACATGTTGGGGAAATATGATAGATCCATACAAGCCGATGAGAGTACATCCCCCAATTATCATGGAATGTATCTGAGGTGGCTAGGGAGAAAAAGCAAAAACCCTATTCAAAACCGCTTGAGCGAGACTATTTTGGAGCATGAGAAGAATATGATGGACCTAGCTCCTGATAGTTACCTTTCCAAAGAAGATTCAGTCTCACTGTATCGCACCAGAGCACACAACGCAAATGAGCTAAGAGAGGAGTTTGAGCAAGCTATATTGAGACATAAATCATTGTTGATCCACGAATCTTTACAAAGCCTAGCAACTACAGGCGAACTATCTCCACGTTCTCAAGACGCACTTTTGGCTCTGGTACAGACAAGCGCTCAAACCGCTACAACACAAGGCATAGTCGATCATGGGATGGTAGATATCGCAGACCAAAAAGATGGCATGAAACTCCCTCCTAAAGCAAGGCTCCAACAATACTTAGACCCCGCACTCTATGAGGAGCTTATCCGCATATTCCCGGACATAGCGCAAGACACAAATACGCTTTTCCGGACCGTGGAGAAGCTTATGGAGAATGAAAAATCAGAGCCCAGCGATAAACGTAGACTTGAGATTATCTGGGAGGTGCTCCAGTCATACGAGTATCAACTAGCATACTCTCTTACGAATGCCAAAAAAAACCGTGCTTTTGAATGCGCGCTGCGAGCGCTTATGGGGCGAGAACTAATACGAACGTTCATCCCGCGTGCACAAGTAGCGTCAATAGATATCTACAAGCATGTTTTTCTTGGTGTTAAAATAGGAGAAGCAATATATCCTTTTGACGCGACAGCAACTCGAGAGAGCAATTGGAATAGTTATACGCACCAAATATCAGGTTTAATAACACCCGCACAATCGCGCGCGTTGCGAACATTTTTTCAAACGGGAATGCCCACAGTATTGGCTGATCCAGACCATTACTCATTAGGTGGTTTCTGCTCAATAAACGATGCTGACCGCACATTGCAAACTTCTCTCATAAATAGTATAGCAAGTATGTTTGTGAAAGAATCCACAACAAAACAATCACTCAGACAACTCGGCTTACAAATAAATCCCAATAATGCTATGTTATGGTATAACCTAGGCTTATATTCTGAAAATATTCAAGATAAGATATCCTGTTACCGTAGAGCATTAGAAATAAACCCAAACTATGCCGATTCAATTATTGCTCTACAACACTGTTTACCAGAAAGCGAGGAAAAAACGCTTTTATGTCTGAGATTCTTAGACATATGTTGTGACAGAGCTGGTGAAGTGCAAACTAAATTCAGTCACCTAAGCGAACTCATCTATGAAACCAAGCAGTACATAATGAGAGTTACTTCAAAGAACTCCAGTTCTTCCCCGCTTCCCAATCCACTACCACTGGCACATCGAGAGGAAGAGCCTTGATCATGCATCTCTCGACTTCCTGAGAAAACTGCTCGATCATGCTTTCATCTTTGCTATGGTATTCAAATACAAGTTCATCATGTATCTGCATTATGAGATCTGCGTCTGGATACGCAGGTAGTACATGATCTACGATGGCCACCATCGCCTTTTTGGTCATATCTGCTGCTGATCCCTGGATCGGAAAATTCTTCAGCACTCGCTCTTGCGCTTGAGTTATGTACTTCGCGGGTTTACCGTATGGTAGCCCTGGTATCCCCCGTCTTCGCCCAAGCATCGTCTCCACATATCCATGCAGTTTCCCGAAGATGAGGAGATTTTCGAAATAGTTTTTCACTCCTGGATATATCTCAAAATACGTTTTCAGAATATGAGCGCATTCTTCCACACTTTTCCCCAGCTGGGCGCTGAGTCCATAGGGAGTCTGTCCATAGATGATTCCGAAATTCACCGTCTTTCCGATATTTCTCAAGTCTTTTGGTACCTTACCCTCAGGTATGTCAAATATTCGGGCAGCAGTGATCTCGTGCACATCATGCCCGCGAGTAAACGCGTCTTTGAGCTTCAGGTCATTTGACAAATGGGCCAGTATCCGAAGCTCTTGTTGAGAATAATCAAATGCGATAAGGACTGCCTTCGCAGGGGCGACGAATGTACTCCGGATCTTATCTCCGTAGGGCGGGCCGATGGGAGTACTCTGGATATTGGGATCGTGGCTTGCGAGTCTTCCAGTAGCTGCGGACATGAGGTCGTACTGTGGATGGATACGGCCCTCCTGGTCTACTTTCTCAAGAACCGCGTCGATATAGGTAGTGATAATCTTATCAACCGCTCGGAAGTCGAGAATATCCTGCACCACAGGATACTGTAATGACAGTGTAGTGAGATCCCAGACATTGGTGCTATATTGGCCCGTCTTTGTCTTCGGGAGTTTGATTTTCAGTTTCTCCACGAGAGCATCTCCAAGCTGTTTCGGTGAGTGAGTATTCACAGGACCAAGACGATCGGTTATTCGTTTCATGAGCACCTCACGTTTCGCGACCAGCTCCTCTCGTATAAGGCGTAGTTTTTGATGATCGATGAGTACACCG
>JAYRHC010000008.1:0-2283 GCA_041907525.1 Candidatus Woesebacteria bacterium | reverse complement strand
GTTCGCGTAGATCAAGCGAAGTGAGGAGAGTAGTTATTGAGCGGGTCAACACGATCATTCATGGACTAGATTATATCAGATTTGGTATGATGCTTCCATGTCGGTTGATATTTCATCTACGGATCTAAACGTAATCGTGGTTCTTCCTGCATACAATGCGGCGAAAACGCTGGAGCAGACGGTGGCGGAAGTGCCAAAAGACATCGTAGATACCATAATCTTGGTCGATGATAACAGTAGCGATGAGACTATTGCAGTTGCAGAAAAACTCGGACTCATAGTTGCGAAACACGATAAAAATCTTGGCTATGGTGGTAATCAAAAAACCTGCTATAGACTCGCGCTTGAGAAGGGGGCAGATATTGTCGTGATGCTTCATCCAGACTACCAATATGACCCAAAGCTCATACGATATTTCGTGAGTTTTATTCGTGATGGATACTTTGATGTTATGCTTGGTTCACGGATCAGGAGCAGGAAAGAAGCGATCGCAGGAGGCATGCCACTCTATAAATATTATGCGAATCGTATACTCACATTGATAGAAAATTTTTCCGCTGGTTACAATCTTTCAGAATGGCACACAGGAATGCGGGCATACAAACGTGAAGTTTTGGAACATATTGATTTTCAGCATAACTCTGATGACTTCGTATTCGATACTCAGGTTCTCTTTCAGATTATTGAAAAAGGATATCGTGTAGGTGAAATTCCTGTTCCTGTACGATATTCACCCGAAGCGTCAAGCATCAATTTCTCTCGAAGTTTACGATATGGGCTGCATACAATATGGATAGCGCTGACGTACTGGTTCAAGCACTTATCGGCCTAATAGAGTAATCCCGACCGCATCCGCCGAATCGGCGGAGAGGGATCCCTTTCTGTATGTATTTCTCATCACAAAAACTCAGCATAATTATCTCAATGATCGGTGTCTTTCTGCTTGTTCTTGTACTGCGTGGGAACAGCATCTTGACTCCTTTTGAACGGGATGAGGGCGAGTACGCGTATTCGGCCCGATTGTTGCTGAACGGTGGACTTCCCTATACAGAGACTTTCCTTCAAAAACCGCCCCTTATTGTCTATACCTATGCCTTAGGTCAACTTTTCGACCCACAGGGAGTCGCCTCACCGAGAATACTGGCAATCATTTTCATATTGGGTACCATATATCTTGTCGGCTATATTTCGCACAAAGAATTCGGGTGGGTTGCAGGGATAAGTAGTATGTGGATAGTGACACCCATGTTATCTTTCCCATACCTTGCTGCGCTGGCAGCGAACACCGAGATATTCATGTTATTGCCACTTACCGCGACAGTCGCGTTGTTTGTAACATCGAAGTCTGAGAGACGTGGGGTACACAGACTTCACATGCTTGCAGGATTCTTCGCGACTACCGCGATACTGTATAAACCGATTGCCATATTCCCACTTTCCTTTCTTTTCATTCTATGGTCAGTACGCATTCAATCAAAAGAGAGCAGCGTGAAAGCGCTTATGCAGGTCGTATTATTCTGGAGTATAGGATGTATTATTTCTCTTGTTACATTTCTTGGGTATTTTTTAATCCGTGGCGCTGGTCCCGCTCTTTGGGAATCGACCGTAGTATTCAATCGTTATTACGCTACTTTTTTTGGGTTAGGATTTGAGTTTTTGGTGCAGAGATTCACTGTTTTTTTCTTGAAATGGACTCCGCTATTCCTCTTTATGTTATGGGCACTCGTTATGCAACTGAGAAAGTCTTGGCTCTATCTTGGACTTCTCCTAAGCTCTCTTATCGCGGTATTTCAGACTCCGATAGGGCACTATTATCTGTTACTCATGCCATTTTGGGCGATACTTATCGCACTCGGCATATCGGGATTCGCATCATATTTTGAAGGAAAATCACCAGTATTTTTTTCAATCTTACTCACGATCATTGTGGTCGTATACATGTTGCTCAGTGTCAGTGAACAGTTTACGAAGACTCCAGACGAGATAGGGCAATGGGTTTATGGCCAGGGAAATCCCTTCGTCGAATCGATGATGATGGGGAATAGGGTAGCTAAGATTACCAAACCTAACGATTATGTTTTCGTCGCCGGTTCAGAACCACAGATCCTGTACTATGCCGATAGAAAGAGCAGTTCACGGTTTATGATAACCTATCCTTTCGTGATAGATACACCGATGCGGCTTGCATATCAACGTGAGGGGATTCGTGAACTTGCAACACACCCTCCCCAGGCGATTGTGCTTTCCCAACGGGCAGAAAGTGGACTCTGGGATGAGAAAAGC
>JAYRHC010000007.1:0-8199 GCA_041907525.1 Candidatus Woesebacteria bacterium | reverse complement strand
TTTCTTTTCCTCGGCTTAAGTGCTGCAGGGATACTATTCATTCTGAACCCACGATCGTCTCCATGGAACATCAAAAAGTTCTCAAAAACGCTGTATGCCGAGCGCAAGCTGCTTATCGATTATTATGCGCTTTTCGGAGTATCTTCTCTTATCGCGTTATCAATGTATTTCACTCAGAAGTTTTTCTCACCTTTCTTTCACTATATAGCTCAAAAAAACCTTACGTTCATTCTCTCGCCTCAAGAGTGGTTAGCTGACCCCTTGGGGCTGGTGAGTACGAATATTCGTTTGCTTCCATTGTATGTGGCATGGGAAAGCGGA
Organism: Candidatus Woesebacteria bacterium; assembly: GCA_041907525.1. Lineage (GTDB taxonomy): Bacteria > Patescibacteriota > Microgenomatia > UBA1406 > GWC2-37-13 > JAGOLU01. Next base: position 7,878 of record JAYRHC010000007.1, on the reverse strand, counting down.
TGGCTTCCGATAGGCTTGGGTTTCCTGGGGCTCTGGTATCTCTTCAAACATGACCGCAGGCTCGCGTCTTATATCACACTGTGGATCGCGATTCCTTTCATTCTTATTGTAAATTTCAATAAAGTTCTTTTTCCAAGGTATCTTATATTCTTTCCCACCTTCTTTGTCATTCTTACGGCATATTTGTTTACCACGTACTCAAACAAGAAAGTATTGCGATTCAGTATGCCTTTCACGATTCTTATTCTTATCATGTTTTGCTATCCCATTCTTTTCAATGTCACTGCGATATCGCTTCCGCCTGTAGATCGTGGGCAGTACTTGGAAGGTAAGACCGCGGTATGGGGGGCGGGTGATCTTATGGAGCGGGTGCGTCAATCTACAACGGACGGTAAGTATGCGCTCGTGCTCGCCGAAGGGAACTTCGGACTCATCGCCGACGTATTGCAGGTTTACCACAAACCAGGCGACAGGATCGAGATCCGCGGCGCTTGGCCACTGAACGAGGAAGATATTCTGAGAGCTCAAAAAGAGATGGACACGAAACACGTGTTCGTCGTTTTTTCCCATCGTCAGGACTTCCCAGTATATTGGCAGGATGAGCTCGCTAGCTGGTGGATGAAGCTTATCGGAAAATATGAAAAACCGAATAACCCCAAGGACGCTGTGTATCTGTTTGAAATGAAAACGCAAAAGAATGTACAGGATTCTGGTCAGTGATTTACCCGTCATTGCGAGAAATTAACGACGCCTGCCCGCCTTTGGCGGGAAGCAATCTCATGCTCTGTAAGGGATTCCGCGTCGATCCATCCTTCGACAAGTTCCGATGGTATCGAGAATGCACGGCAAAGGCGGCACTCAGCATGACACATGAGGAGGATATATGCACATAGTAATAAAAATCATCACCCAATTCTTCCGCACGTATCTCCCACAGATCATCATTGCTGTCCTTATTATCATAACAATCGGCAACAATTTACTTCCCAGCGACTCGATGTTTCTCTTCCACGATCAGACACAGTATGCGCGTATTTTGGATTTTGCTTATGCTTTGCAGACATACCAGATCCCACCTGTTTCGGCCGCACACTTTAACTTCGGCATCGGATACCCGATATTCTTGTTTTATGCTCCAGTCGCCTATTGGGTTTCCTCAATTCTCTATCTACTTGGTATAGGGATCGTAAACGCAGTGCGTATCTCGATGGTACTTGCCCTTATCACTGGTGGATGGGGAATGTATACATGGCTTAACAGACGGTATGCACGGCCTGCGGCATTCGTGGGTGCGATGCTCTTTGTAGCATCACCATGGTTTGCGAGCGAGATGTTCGTGAGAGGAAACCTCGCGACAGTCTGGTTCTTGGCTCTTGCTCCGTGGTCACTCTGGGCATTGTCTACATTCCGCCGACATAAGATCTTAGCTGCATTCATCATTGCATGTACCCTCATGACTCATAACGCCCTATCTCTCGTATGGATACCGATACTCTTTGGGTATGCACTCGTTGGTTTCTCCCACCATCGTATGCAACGGATGAAATTATTATTGTTTGCAGTTTTTATATCGGGGATATTCTGGATCCCGGCTCTCACACAGCTCGGGCAGACGCATGCAGCTGAGATAGCGAAACTAACCAATTTCCGAGATCATTTCCTTTGTATTGAGCAGATATGGACGACAGCCTCATGGGGATTTGGCGGTTCGGTCCGTGGGTGTACTGCAGATGGCATGAGCTTCATGCTGGGGAAAATCCAACTCGTGTTTGTAGTCATCGGACTGGTCTTGGGTCCGTTTTTTATCCAGCGCAAGCGGGCGATACTCGTAGAAGGTCTCATCATGATCTGGGCGATCTTTCTGTCTCTTTTTGATGCCCTGCCTTTTTGGCAACTTTTCCCACCTATGCAGGTGATCCAGTTTCCGTGGAGATTCCTCAGTGTAGCGCTCATTTTCAGCGCATCTCTCTCTGCTGCTGCGATCCAGATCATGATCGAGCACATTAAGATCGTAACTTCAAGGGACAGACTAGGCCTCAACAAACTGTATAAACGCAATGTTACAGAATTCGTTCACACCCTGAGCCGAAGTGCACTGCAAAGAATACGCAGGAATGGTGACCTTGCAATACCTCCCTTAGGGAAGGTGTTATATTCTGTAGTCTGCGCCCTAGTGGTGCTAGCAATCCTTATATCTTCATCCAAATTCTTCTATGGAAAAACCATGTCAGTGTCCGAAATCGAGAGACAATTCGCATCAGATGAATATGTAGGCACCAAAGCTGCCTACGCTGTGCCCGAGTACGTACCGAAAAAGGTCAATTATGCGTATTGGAGAAGTTTTCAGACCAGAACTCCCTCAGATACGGATTTGGAGAGACTGAAAACAGGCTTCTCTTCATTGAGACCAAATGCACTGGTTCAAATTGGCGCGAGTATTCTTACTCTTGTTAGTTTCATTCTTATCGTATGTCTAGTCTAAAACGCGATTCACTGAAAAGTCTTGGGTTCCTTTTTTTCCAAAGTGGATATTCCGCGGTCCTGGGTCTGGTGACCAATCTTATTATCACTGCGCTCGCTGCGAAACAGGTATTTGGAATATACGCCACAACACTCGCAACAATCACCATTTTCAACTACATCTCTGATATAGGTCTCGCGGGCGCACTCATTCAAAAAAAAGAAGTCACAGACAAAGATCTGAGTACAGTGTTTACGGTGCAGCAGTTGATTATTACCACTTTGGTCTGTATCGGGTTTCTCTTGACTCCTTTTGTACAATCTTTCTATCGTATTCCGACTGATGCGGTATACCTCTACTGGGCAGTACTTCTTGGGTTTTTTATATCATCCCTGAAGACTATTCCTTCCGTTCTTCTGGAGCGATCTGTCCATTTTCACGAGATAGTGAAGGTGCAAATCATCGAAAATACATTGTTCTATACCGTGGTTTCTCTCTGTATGATCGCGGGACTTAATCTCTATAGCTTCGCCATCGGTGTGCTCGTGCGCTCTACCATCGGAACAATACTTATGTACCGTCGATCTCCCTGGACACCGAGGTTTAGTCTTCATGTACCTTCTCTCCGTGAGCTGTTGAGTTTCGGGTTGCCTTTTCAGGCGAACTCATTTCTCGCTCTTATCAAAGACGAGCTCATGGTCATATTCCTTGGGAGAACTCTCGGTTTTCAGGGACTCGCTGAGATAATGTGGGCGAAGAAATGGGCGGAGGCACCTATCCGTATCATTATGGATAACGTCTCGAAGATCCTCTTCCCCGTGCTCTCACGACTTCAGGATGAGAAAGACACTCTCCAGCGTACTGTCACGGCGACCATCTGGCTCCAGACTCTCATCCTGGGTCCTGTCATCCTGGCGGTAGGGGTAGCGATGCCGATGTTTATCCGCTTGGTACCGCAGTACCACAAATGGGCGAATGCACTGCCGATCCTGTATATTTTCTGTGCTTCGGCGTTTCTATCCACGCTCTCTACTCCTTTCATGAACATATTTAATGCTCTCAAGAAGCCCAAAGTGCCTTTCTATTTCATGATTTTCTGGACTGCTTCGACTTGGATCCTCACCCCATGGTTTATCCACCAATATGGTCCCATCGGATTTGCATATGTGCAACTTATTTTATCGTGTAGCTTCGTAGCAGTAATATTTTATTCGCGTAAGTTTCTCGATCTGAGGCTTTTGGCCGTAGGACAGGTATTTACTGACTTACAGAGTACTATACTCCCACTCGTGGGAAAGCTAGGAAACCTGCGATCTTCTCGGAAACAAGCGGTACCGTATCACGAGATAGATAAACTTGAGTAAGCGAAGCTGCCTTCTCCATCTCCATGGTTGAGTAAGCAGACGATAAAACCATTCTAGACCAAGTGCCCGCATCAGTCTGGGTGCTCTCTTGACCATACCTCCATAGACATTAAACGCTTGACCTACTCCCATGCACACTACCCCCGCTAACTGTGCTCTGTGTTTTTCTATCCACAATTCTTGCGCAGGAGATCCGAATGCAATAAACAACAGGTCTGGCTTCGCTGTAAGTATCTTATGGATAAGATCAGAATCATTTCTGTCAACATCAGGAAAGGCGGTCCAGTCGGAAGCAGAGCCCTCTGTCTCATGCATAAAATGTTCTAAAGTCTTTTGGGCAGCGTTGTGATGAGCGCCGACAAACACAATCCGTTTTTCGGGATATTTCCTAACAATCATGTCCATAAGGCCAATACCAGTGACTTTCTCTCCTACGGAAACGTTCAGTATTCGAGCTGCAGCCAAAATACCTATACCATCTGCAATGATAAGCTCAGCCCGATCGTAAACTCGTTTAAATTCGGGATTCTCTGTCGCTTCAATCATGTTTTCGGGGTTCAGAGAGACTATATGTGCGAACTCATGTGTTTTCATGAAATTGCCAATTGTACCGAGTGTCGCCAATAATGATTTGGTGCGTGAAATGAGAGAGATCATTAGGGTATATTGTATCAATTTCCAAAGGGTTTGATGCTATAATCGATGCATGGATATTTCTGCACTCGTTGTCGCTGAGGGCCCTTGTCCCGATATTCATCTCACCATAAGCAGCGTATCGGAGCTTGCCAAAGAAGTTGTCATCATAGATATCGGACTTGATCCAGAAACGAAAAAAAGAATAAAAACTGATCATCCAAACGTCCGATTCTTTTGGTTGGAAAAACCTGAATTTGTCGAGCTCATCCGACAGAAGTCACTCGAGTTCACGGTGAACCCGTGGGTGCTGCTTCTTGATCCTGATGAGTATCTTTCACCCGACCTCGTACGGTATCTGAAGGCGCTCGATTCCGAGATTGTTGAGGGACACACTCATTTTAAGATACCGCGTCAAAACTATATGTTTGGGAAGTGGATCGCACATAGTCGCTGGTGGCCGGACTATCAGATAAGACTATTTCAGAAAGACGCCATCCAATGGCCTCCGAAACTCCATGCCCAGCCGATCCTTCAGGGAAAAGGATACATCATCCCCGCATTCGAAAACGAGAAGCTTGAGATGAATGCTCGCACCATTGTGCACCATAATTACACAAGCATCCTGCAGTACCTGGAGAAAAATGTACGGTACGCAAGGGTAGAAGCAGAAGAGATCGTGCAATCAAATGCCGAGTTTACGATTGTCGACGCTACACGACGAGCTACTTCTGAGTTTATTTCTCGGTTCTTCGCAGACAAAGGATACAAGGATGGTATCCATGGATTCGTATTGGCATTTCTCCAGGCATTTTATTCGATTTTGATATTTCTGGATGTGTGGGAAAAGCGAGGATATCCCGAGGCATCACAGACCACTGTGCTTCGTGGGGCTGATCAGCTTTTCGTAAAGACGAGTAAAGAGGTTTTCTATTGGCTCAGGAGAGATCGTCTCGCGAAGGGAAGAGATGCACTCGTGAACCGCATACGATCGAAATTGCTCTGATACCGTCACCCCACTCGTCTTCTGATGAACGCATATCCAGCGGATACTCCAAGGAACAGTAATGTCAGTATCGAAATAATCTTCCCTATTCTCCTCACCTTCGTATCTTCATATATCACCTTAACCTCATGGATTCCCTTGGGAACGGAGAATGTAATGACACCGCGATATGCAGGATCCTGAAACTCTATGTTTGTTTCTACGCCATCAACATATGCATGCCAACCAGGAAAATAGAATGTATTGTCGCTCACTTGTAACTCTGTGTCTGCCTGAATTGTATATACCCTACTGGCGTTCTTGAGCATTCTATTTTTTATCTCACCTTTCCCTCGTATGATCTCTGCTTTATCTCGCCGTATCGGATAATCCCTCGAATCACCACTCCATATGGTGTTCATGGTGAGTGAATGAAGATTATATGGTGTGAAATAATAGTCTGCGATCGGGATATACGAATAATTCTTGCCATACAGCTGCGGGAAACGTACAAGCACTATGAAAATAACCAATCCATACCAAAGATAATTGCTCCATTTCCTGGCTCGTACAAACTCGAACATAAGCGCAAGTGCGATAGGGGGGAAGAATACATATGAAGACAGAAAACGCCATGGATATTGAATGCTGCTTATCAGGTTTATCCGCTCATACAGCGGCTCAAAAGCATTGGTACTGAGAATAATTGACAGACTGACACCGACCAGAGTAAACAAAAAGAGGTTGGTCAATGACGAGGCAGTAAGGTAATGATCCCACTGTGCCCTGACTTTATGAAAGTAACGACCGATTTGCTTTTTATGGAGAAATACTGATAAGCCAATGCCAAGCAGTATGATCATAATAAATGTCTCTGTCACTCCTCCCTTCGTCAGTTGACAACGTCCGAAGATGTCGTTACGGAATACACAGTTATACTTCCAAAAAGGATTCACAAATGTCTCCAGTGTCGTGGTCTGGTTACGGGAATAGTGGCTGGACATGCTACCGTAGTAGAGGTACTTCACTTCAAGATTCAGAGGGAGGAAATAATATGCAGATATGCAGAAAGCTATGAGTGAAGCGACAATTACCCTTACCCATACCCTAATGTTAGATCTGAAATTAACAAGAGCCCATACACCAAGAATTGGCGCGTACACAATAAGCATCATGGGATGGGTCAGAATAAGACCAAGTACTCCGAGCATAAATACAAAATACCAGAGTAATCGTCCATGTTTCATAATGTAGTACATAGCGATCAAGAACAGGGGTACCCAGACTGCGGAAGCGAACTCGGGCATAGCGCCCCGCATATACAAATTCATAATCCGATAAGGTGCTAGGGAATAGAATATGGTCGCCAGAAGTGCTGTTTCACCAGAGAAAAAAAGTGTGAGAAATCCATAGAAAAGGATTGCAGACAGTATTGCTGAAATGAGATACACAAGGTTAAACGAAAGAAGCGGATCGTGAGTGATAAATGTAAGGAGTCCCCCAAGGTATGCAGGAAGCTGGTGAGCGATGGTTCCCAATGGCAATCCGTAATTTGCGAACCCGTCTCCCCATGCGACAGGGAACTCACCATCGGACATCGCCTTATGAAATTGCGCAATGGTTGTGATATGAGCGATGGCATCAAAATTCGCAGCCTTGGTACCATGGTAGAGATAATCGGATACAAGTATGCTGTTCAATACCACCACCACGGCGAGGAAAAATATATGTGATTTTACAAAATTCTTCATACGCTGATGGGTGGATTATATACGGTATAATTCACGATATGCAATCACCAAAGGTGCGGACGCTCATGGTCGGACTTATTCTCTTTGTTGCTTTCTTTTTCTCGATGGGCAAGATACGATTCGCGATAAATCCGATGCTGCGCTCTATCCGCCTCCAACAATTCCTTTCAACGGTGAAGCGAGATAACACGATCGACCCCGAGAAATTCTGGGAGTTTCGCGATTTCTACGCAGCCACGACCTCCTCATTCAAACCTCAAAATATTTCCGAGGATAAACCTTTCCTAACGATCAAAACACCTTATTTCATGAGCTCTGATGCCCTTCTGGAACATCCTCCCAAGATCACACTACCTTTGTCCCCAGATGTGGATATATTCATATTTCAAGATGTATCATCAGTCATATACGAAGCGAACCGCAAGCTATATATTCGTTTTGTAAAGCCCCAGTCAGAAATGCTGAAAGCGAATGGTTTTTTCCGCTATTTCGGAGTCGATCTCACGCAATATAAAGATTATCTTTGGTATAACGAGACCGTTATTGATTTATGAAATTTATATGTACGTCATTGCGACCGTGCCCGCAGTGCTCTCGCACAAGCGAGGCAGGCGGGGGAATGCAACGACGCCTGCCCGCCTTTGGCGGGAAGTAATCTCATCATTCTATGAAATCCTCCCTGCT
>JAYRHC010000006.1:0-2801 GCA_041907525.1 Candidatus Woesebacteria bacterium | reverse complement strand
GGGATCACGAAACAATTGTAGTAGGTCACGTCATATCCCGTACCTGCACCCGCAAGAATTCGCCCTCCAGGGACGAATTTGAAGTCCGTCATCATGTCGGTAAATTCTCGGGTATATTTCTTCCGTAGTCCAGGAGTTTTCTCCTCTGCTGCCACGGCCTTTCCGACCCTACTCCACATGTCCTCTGGTGATTTCTCAATAAGCTGACCTTGCTTGTCTTTCATCGCATATCGATCGAGAAATACTTTTTCTGAAATTCCAGAGAGGTTCATAGGGTGTTATATAATAAAATAGTAATATGACTGTGGGTAATCACAGTCGTTTGAGTTCCTTCACAAATTGTTCTGGGTCTTCGAAGCGCTTGAATACACTCGCGAATCGAATGTATGCCACCTTGTCTATCTTTTTCAACTGATCTGCGACGATCTCTCCAATTTTGCGTGAGGTGACCTCGTTCGAGCCCGAGCTGATGAGTTTCGAGGTCACGATACTCGTGATCGAGTCAATCTGTTCGAATGTCACTTGGGTCTTGCCCACTGCCTTCATAATCCCACTTTTGAGCTTCGCGGCGTCGAACTGTTCTCTTCTCCGATCGCGCTTGATCACAAAAAGAGGCACTTCCTCGATACGCTCATAGGTGGTGAAACGCTTTTCACACTTGTTACATGCCCGACGACGACGAACTGTCATACCATCTTCGCTTATCCGAGTTTCTATAACGTCTGAATCAGGATGTTTACAATAAATGCATTTCATAGTGATAGTGTCCAGGAATCATCTTAGACACCATGGATAGTGTTTGCAAGGTGATCTTTCCATATCAAAAAGTATCAGGTATCGATATTTCATGATTTTGTAACGAAGGATTGGGAGTAGTAGTTTCACGAAGAAAATATCAACGAAAAGTCTTCCATATATTGTCCTGATTTGGCGTTACATTGTGCATTATATGCATGTGGGATTTTTATCTAGGATATCCTTTCTCGTCGTGAAGCTGTCTGGTAATCTCTCTAGAGCCCCAGAAGCAATGACTCTCCTTGACCCAGGGGTCGAGGTGTCTGTCACCCTAAGCATCGTCGAGGGGAATGGGTGACATGTCATGGGTTCTACAGGCTCCCTCCAAAGGCGCCGTGCCCGAAATGCTCGCGCATATGCGAGGCAGGCGGGGGCAGGCACTATGACACACTTGACGATTCAATAGCAATTCGCCATTTGCTATTCGCCATTCGCCGATCATCTGTCGCCTGCGATCATATTCCCTGTAGTTTTTTACGCAGCTGCATATTCTTATCCAGAAGCTGGACAAATGCAGGTTGTTCGCTTATCGAGACATCGTCAATGAGCAGTCGGATCATCTCAGCCTGTTTGACATTACTTTGGTTCGCGATATTACGAAGCTCTCCATAAGTCTGATCCTCCTTCCTGTTTGGTTTTCTGGACTCTTCTTTGAGTAGATCTATCATCGTGGACTGGTAATTCATCGCTGTCTGAAATGTTTCTACGGATCGCTGGGTCTTGCTCAGGTGTGCCAGCTTCTCGGCGTATACCGTGTATTTATCCCCGAATTGGATCAGTGTACGTATGCGGTCAAGCGAATCCTGGGGGAGGGCTAACACTACTCCATCTCGTATCTGTTTCAAGAAGAAGAGAGGATTCTCGGGAGAAATAGAACCGACATCCGGGAGTGTATAAATGACCTTCTCGTTATTCACCAGATCGGCGGGTCGAGTGGAAATATCTTGAGCGAAAATCGGGGGTAGGAAGAACACGATCGCGCAAAAGGCGGAAATTGTGAGACCTAAAAACTTCCTGGAGGACCCCATATCCATATGATGGATTATAACAGGAATCGGGATGTAAAGGGGGAAGATGTGGTCATCATATAAAAAATCGCTCTGATTGCTCAGAGCGACTTGACCGTCTATTTTTCAATTTACGGTTACGAAACAAGGGGGTGTCTTATTTGACCATTCTCTTCAAAGATTTACCAGCAGTAAATCCGGGTGTCTTGGTCGCAGGGATCTTTATCTCTGCACCAGTCTGAGGGTTGCGGCCTTTTCTGGCTGCGCGCCTGCGGACGAGGAATGTTCCAAATCCTGTTACGACCACTTTTTCATTTCGTTTAAGCGCTGCTGCGATCGTGTCGAACACTACCTGGACTGCATCTTTGGATGCTTTCGCGGTGAGTCCTGCTTTTTTTGCAACATGTGCTACGAGATCGGCTTTTGTCATTGTATATTCACCTCCTTTTTATGTCGACGGCAAGTTATAACAACAAATGCATGAGTGCATCGTAATACGTATACAGCGTCCTGTCAAGCACAAATAAAATCGTCTTATGGTGACAATCTGCATCAAAATAAATATTCTGAGAAAAATACTGGGTGAGGATAGAATATTACAGTGGGGAAAAGGGACGTAGTAGAACGTCATCCCGACCCCCTGCCGATTCGGCAGGGATGGAGGGATCCCTTTCGAATAATAACAGACAAACCATGTAAACTTTTAACTTTATAAACCTTACAAACTGTTCAAGAAAGAGGGATCTCTCCACCCTCGACTAAATAGTCGAGGAGTCGAGATGACAGGTGATGTTTGAAATTTGAGCTTTGTCATTCGACCGGTGCTATATCTTCGTCGTCGCCTGTGCCCTGCTTTCACGGATCACCGTCACCGTGATCTGCCCTGGGAAGACTTCAAATTTCTTCTCTAGTTCATCTTTCACTGATTGGGCGAGCAGCACAACTTCAGCGTCCGAGACCTCATCGGGCTTGACGATAATACGAAGTTCCCTTCCTGCT
>JAYRHC010000005.1:0-3036 GCA_041907525.1 Candidatus Woesebacteria bacterium | reverse complement strand
GCCGAGGAAAGCGGAGACTCCACCCACTCGTATGGAGCTTGGACTGGGTGATCTCATCTGATCTGATCTCCAGTACGATACGAGGCTCTACCCACACATCACACTCCATCTCCTTCGCGACCGCGTATTCCTCCGGCTTACTTTTCGCCATTTGAGCCAAGGGCTCATCCGCCTTTGGAGGACGTTTTTCGCATTTTTCTTTCAGTGTTCTCCACTCCTCATCTGTCATCCCCGTCCCGATCTTCGCGATGGTCACGAATTTTTCTTCTTTCTGATCGTATACTCCCACCAGTACTGCGCCAATACCGAATGCAGCGCGTTTTCCTTTCCCTGCATCATACCCCATCACGACACAATCAATCGTATCGTTGACTTTACTCGAATAACTGCGCTTCAGCTTTACCCATGAGAATTCCCGTGCGCCTGGTTTGTATATGCTGTCGGGTTTCTTGGCCATGATACCCTCGAGTCCCTCTGCGATATAGGTGTCGAAATACTTCTCGATCTCCTTCGGATCACTAACCTCTGTCATGGGTGACAATTTCAGGGTGGATGATTTGGATGAAATGATAGAAGACAATTTCTGTTTCCGTTTCGTCAGAGGATCTGAAAGGGAACTCGCTCCATTGAGATACAAAAGATCAAACACCATGACTCGTATTGGCACGCGAACTGCTGCATCAGCGATATCGTGTTTGCGTTTCCGTTGTATCGTCTCTTGAAACGGAAGGAATCTCTCATGCTCACTATCCCACCCCAGCGCCTCACCTTCGAGGATACAATCGTCGCAGTGGATGTCTGATTGGACAGACTGGACAATGTCAGGATACATGTGAGTCACGACCTCAAGCCCCCGTGTATAGATCTTCACCGAGTACTGGGCATGTGATTGTTTCCTTTGGGAATTGGAAATTGGAACTTGGGATTTTTGTATGTGTATCTGCAGCCTCAACCCATCATATTTCGGTTCGATGATGCAGGGACCAATTTTCTCAATAATCTCTGACCCTGATGACAATCTCTCCGCTTTCATCATAAGGATGGGGGTGAACACCGTTGGCTTGATATCACGCACGCCGTCTATGCCCTTGGATTGTATATGGGCGCAGATATATCCAAGATCTGGTCGTACCTGGTACGCCTTCTCGATCTGTACGCGGAGAGACTTGTCCCCTGTGAGCATCCAAGATAATGCGTCAAGGATCGTCACATCTGATGCCCCAAGTCTGAGCTGACCGACGGGGATACGACTCAAATATCGACATGACTGAGGGTCAAGTTTCGTGAAAAGTAAAGCAAGTATTTTGGCCTTCGTCTCCTGACTTCCATTCCCTGTAGCTTCTGTAATGCGCTTCAGCTCTGTGAATACGTGAAGCAGGGAAAGGTCTTCCTGCTCAAACGAAGTAAATTCGCTCCGTGCTTTCTCAACAGCCTGACCGACATCTCCGACCCGTAGGACTTCACGAACAAAATCCTTGTGATCGATCTGGAGCGCAAATGAGACGGCTTTCACGACACTCTTCTCAGCCATGCCAAATTCAATGCCGCTATACGCTGGCGCCACACGTCCCTGCAGGAGATATGGGACGACCGCGATCTCTTCCTGGGATAATTCACGAAAAAGAAGTGCCAGTTTCTCCGTAATCACGAGACGAGAGCTCACAGACTCCATCTCGCTCAATACTGATGCGAATTGTTTGAAAAGCATAGTAAATAAATCCCAATGACAAAATCCAAATGTCAAATAAAATCCAAAATCCAAAAATCCTTACCATTCATTGGTTCTTATGATTAAGGATTGATGCAAAGATTAGTGTGAGTTCGCGTGCCTCCTGATATAGAGTTCTGCAATCTTCAACACGACCAGGAACAGCCTTCGCAAACATATGAATCCAGTAAGCGGTTTCTTTCGATTCTTTTTTACATAAGGATATTTTGTGCCGGAAATCAGCTTTGGAATCTGATCCGTCAGCTTCGGCATAATTTGCTCCCACACTCGTTCCTGAACGGATGAGCTGCGATTTAAGCGGTGTGTTCACCGAGCTTTCTGGTATTGATTGCACAAACTTAATCACAGCTTCTCCGAATTTTGTCGTCCTTTCAATCAGATCATATTTTTTACTGTGAAGAGGTTTGAGCTTCTTGTCTGGTGTAATATTGGTCATTGGGACTTTGATATTAATTGGACATTGGTCATTGGGATTTTGTCATTTGGATCTAATTTAGTTCATATCTCGCTCCTTTCGTGCTTCCGACTTTGCGAATAAGACCTTTTTCGATAAGCTCATTCACTTCGCGCAAGACTGTGTCATCTGAGACATCGGGAAAAAGCATGGAGAACATCTTATTTTGTACATATCCGACGTCGGTAATATACTCCACAAGCTTGATCTGACGCTCCGTAAGGAATACCTGACGACCTCCTAGTTTCGTTTTTAGTTTCACATCTTGAGAGAGTTTCAATATTTTTTCGCGCACTCGATCGAACTCCACTGCAGCGCCGAATACGAAATATTCGAGCCATGTCGTGAGATCTCCGGCAGAGGCTGCTTGGAGTGCTTTGTAGTAGCTTTCGGCATCCTTGTCATAGAATTCCTCCAGTGAGAAAAATCTTCGCATATCATATCCTCCCAGCACAAGAATCAGTGTGGCCAGGATACGTGAAACACGACCATTCCCGTCGACGAATGGGTGGATGCGCGCCATCTCGTGATGAGCGATACCTGCCTTCAGGATCGGGTGCATAACGTCTTTGGAAGTAGTATTGAGCCAATACACAAACTCATCCATGTAGAAAGGCACCTTAATCGGTTCGGGTGGTCTGAAGGTGACTTCCCCTGTGTGGGAGTTTCTGATGATGACCTGTTTCTTACGATATGTGCCACACAGATCTGGGGTAAGGATCTTGTCCATGAGCGTACGATGCAGCTTGAGGATGAGCGTCTCAGTGATCTTCTCTACTTTTCGTTCCTGATCATCATCGATAATTTCGATAATCTTACGATAATTGATCACTTCCTGGATATCGCGGGGACG
>JAYRHC010000004.1:0-3806 GCA_041907525.1 Candidatus Woesebacteria bacterium | reverse complement strand
TTGTTGTTGTTGTTGTCAAGACGCCCTGGTAGACTATAATATATATAAGGTACATATGGACAACTTAATAAAACGTCTACTCAAAAGGAAACACTTAGTTATCCTATTCTGTATTTTGATTCTCAGTTTTGTTATTCGTTTGCTTCGTTTAGGATCATTCCCCTCCAACTTCCACGAAGATGAGGTTCTAGTTGGGTATGTAGGAAGGTTTATCCTCCAGAATGGTGCAGATTTATATGGAAATCCATGGCCGTTGTGGTTTTTCGATAAGTTTGGAGACTTCTACATAATTGGACCATTTTACCTATCTGGTCTTTCTACCTTGATCTTCGGAGTGAATGAATTTGCAGTCCGTTTTCCAACAGCATTCATAGGAGCGCTTGGAGTGATACCTATGTATGGCTTCGTATATCAGCTGTTTAAAAGTAAGAGAGTTGCTCTATTTTCCGCTCTTTTTCTGGCAATACTACCTTGGCATGTAGTTTTATCTCGTTCTTCATCTGAGGGGGTTATAGGCGCAACTTTTTGCCTTACAGGACTCTATTTTGTGCTTCGTGGAATCGATCAAAGTTCATATAAGTGGCTCATCACGGGCTTTGCTTGTTACCTATTCTCATATTGGATCTACCACCCCTATCGCATGTATGCACCTGCATTCTTATTTCTCACCGTATTCTTTTTTCGGCGACAGATCAAACGAGTAAAGATGCAATTCCTCATGATCACTTGCTTACTATTGTTTTCAGCGTTAGCGCTTTGGATAATATCAACACCTTGGGGTAAGGGCAGGTTGCAACAAACATCAATATTCGGGGGTATAAGCGGTGTGTCTATTCGGAATCAAATCCTTATTTTTGATACGGGAAATAATAACCCCGTGTTGGCAAGACTATTACACAACAAGCCAATAGGTTACGGGAGAGAGTTTTTACGACAATACTTTTCGTATCTTTCACCTAAATATCTCTTTCTTGATGGTTGGGGAGAAAAATATATCGTTCCAGAACAAGGAATGTTATATATATCCTATCTTATATTCTTGTTAATATTTGTTTGGCATTTGGGACATGAAGTGACATATATACAAGTTAAACGTCCGTTACTATATTACTTGATCCTCGTCGCGTTATCATTAATACCACCATCGATGACATATATTGGAAGTCCAAATGTAAATCGAAGCATAATGTTTGGTGTATTACTTATCCCTGCGATAGCCTATGGTGCCACAATGCTCGCGAATAAGCATAAACAAATTTTTATTATAGTTGTTATTTTGTTAATATCGGAATGTGTATATTTTGGATTTAGCTACAAATTTCATTTTGATTCCGCTAATAGTATTACCCGCCAAGATGCTGTAAAGCCACTCATAAGCTATATTGCAAACTATAAAGATAAGAAAGTATTTTTACCTCAAGATAGCACCATGGCTATATACTATCTTTTTTATAATCATATTTTTGACTCGCACCTCATCGGAAAGTTTAAAACTGAAGTTCGCATACCTCAAATCGGTAATATAGAATTTATTCCTGAATCAAAGTGCATGAAAACACGAGCGGAAGCAGAAGAATTAGGGGTCCGTATAGGAGACATTGTCGCGTTCAAATATACTTGCGGAGAAAGGCAAAAAGAAGATTTTGGATTTTCTCCGATTACGTTCATTAAACAAACAGGAGAGTTGTTAGGGTATAGAATATATATATATAATGGGATAGAGAGTATCGACAGTCGCTAAAGTACCTGTTGTTGCAGAACTCATACCCTGTTAGAATACTAACCATGCTTGTAACTGTAGTCTTCAAAAGATATGGTGTTTTTTACGCGCTAACGCTAATTTTTATCATCTCTCTTTTCATCCGCTTCTACAAACTCGATACGATTCCGAAAGGGGCACTCGTGGATGAAGCAAGCTATGGATACATCGCATACTCACTGTTACACACGGGGAAAGACGAAAGGGGAGTGACGATGCCCCTGCACTTCCAAGCTTTCGGAGATGAGAAGCTTCCTGCATACGCATATACCCTTATCCCTGTCATCAAAGCATTTGGACTGAACAATTTCTCCACGAGGCTTCCTTCGGCTCTAGCGGGTGCTCTCCTGGTGCTTGTGATGTATGGTCTGCTACGGACGATGGATTTCACAGAAGGCCAATCACTGTTCGGGTCTTTCGTGGTAGCTCTATCCCCGTGGACCATCGTACTGAGTCGCTTCGCATTCGAGTCGAACCTAGCTCTCCTGCTTTTTACTGCAGGACTTTGGTCGATGTTCGCATCGTTTCAATCGCATAAACTTCGCTATCCCGTTTTTACCGTCCTACTATTTGCATGTACCTGGTACACGTATGTACCCTACCGGATCACTACGACGATCTTACTCTTCGTATTTATGGTTTTCCTTTGGAAAAGGAAACTATCTTCCTCATCACAGATACTCGGGCTCATATTCCTTACGATCATACTGGTAGCCCCCCTCCTTCCGCAGACGTTCAGCAAAAGCGGAACCACACGGCTGAACCAAGTGGGTCTGTTTACCAACTCAGGAATTGTGCACTCAATCAATGAAAGGAGAGGATACTGTGAGGCTTCTCTGTCTCCTACTATCTGTAAGCTGCTGGCGAACAAACCTTTGGTTATCGCAAGCCAGATCCTCTCAAATCAGATCCGCGCACTATCTGCTGAATATTTATTTCTGTCCGCCGAAAAAGATATTCTCTATCTAAGCGTCGCGGACTACGGAGTGTTCCCCATTTTCCTCTTGCCATTTTTTGTAGGAGGAATCGTCGTATTATTGAGGAGAGCAAGGATTTGGAAGTCGGACCCCATCTTCCTTATCATTTTGATCGGGCTTCTTGCTGCGACACTTCCCTGTGCCCTCGTAGGACCACCCCAAAGAGTGAGAATCTCCGCTCTCTTGCCTTTCGCGACGATCATTATCGGTATGGGGTACGGCTTGATGCTAAAAATCATAACTCATAGCTCGCTACGACTCCTTTTTCAAGTCCTCTCACTCATAACGATTTTCGTGTTGGGCGTTGCGTTTATTATTGATCTCTATTTCGTGCATATTCCGAAATTCAAACTGGATTATGCGAGCGAAGTCCCTGGGGTGATGCAGTACATTTTCGAAAAAGGAGGCGAAAGAAGAGTCTACTTTGAGAAATTTAATGACAATTTCCCCATCTTTTATGCGTACTTTAACAAAATCGACCCCGTTGAGTATCAAAACTCTACAACGTACTCGGCTGTTGACTCCGGTGGATTCTCTCACCCCATAGGATATAAGAACCTTATGAGACCCACTCAACCGTTGGACGAAATCATCTGTGATGCGTACGTGAGGCGAGAGTCATTCTACTATGTCACCAGTGAAGCGACGAAAAATATGGGTGCTGGTATAGAGAAGCCTGTGTATACAGAAATGTCAGGAGATGGTCGATCAGTGGTGAGCTATGTATATCTCTTTGACTCGACAAAGTACAGGAAACCATGTTCTACGCAGTGAGATCAAGGGATTGTTATTATTCTGAGCGCAAAATAATAGTGGCAGTTTCTTAACTGTGTCATGCGGTCCGCCGACTCGGTGGATCAGCATCTTTATCTTTGAGATCCTGAACTAAATTCAGGATGACGCTGGACTAGAGATCTCGTCTTGCTTAATGACCATTATATATAGATCATTGCGCGGGTATCACAAAGTACGCGACGAGTATAGGGGTATCACGGTAGACAATCTCCTTCAGCTTCAGATCTCTCAATTTGGCATATTCCGCGTCGTTCAGACAGTGATTGCTCACTATG
>JAYRHC010000003.1:0-10106 GCA_041907525.1 Candidatus Woesebacteria bacterium | reverse complement strand
TTTTATGCGATAAATACAAAATATTTACAGGGTTACATGATAGATTTTGTTAAAGAAACAAAAGAAATGAACTTACATAATAAGCAGAAAATTATTCAAATACAGAATCCATACAATCTCCATCCAAGTTTGTTCTAAATAATGCAAGTACTCTCTAAAATTTGGACTTGCTTTGCAGACATTCTCCGATACCTTGTGGTATATGAGTTATCAGGACAAGCTAAAAGCAACAGCCACCTATTGCCTTTACGCCAGAAAATCGAGCGAGTCAGATGAGCGACAAGCTATGAGTATTGATGGACAACTGAGTGAGATGAAGGATCTCGCGAGAAGAGAGAGACTGCAAGTTGTCGAGACTATTACCGAGAGCCACTCCGCCAAAGAATCTGGACAAAGACCAGAGTTCAACAAACTCCTTCAGGGACTCATTGATGGCAGATACAACGCAATTCTCACATGGGCACCTGATAGGTTGTCTCGTAATGCAGGGGATTTGGGAAGGATTGTGGATCTCATGGATCAGAAAAAGCTCTTTATGATACGAACGTATTCTCAAATATTTAGCAATAATCCCAATGAGAAATTCCTTCTCATGATTCTATGTTCTCAAGCAAAACTTGAAAATGACAATAGAGGCATAAATGTAAAACGAGGTTTGAAAAACAAATGTGAGATAGGGATACGACCATGTCTAGCGCCTATTGGTTACAAGAATGTGCTAAAGGGAAATAGAATATCCACAGTAGCAGTAGATGAAGAGAAAGCACCAGTAATAAAAGAAATATTTCACAAAGTCGCAAATCAGGGATATTCAGGACGCATGATCAAAAGATGGCTTGATGATATGGACTTCCGCACCAAATATGGATGTCATATGTGTTTGGGGCGCATATACAAGACACTCACAAACTCATTCTACTACGGAGAGTTCAAATTCGGAGATACCACTTTCAAAGGCACACATGAGCCACTCATCACCAAAGCTTTATTTGAGAAAGTACAAGTGCAGTTGCAAGTCGTGCCTCGTCAGTGGAACAAACAACAATTCCCCTTCAAGAAAATATGCGTATGCGGGTCCTGTGGAGGGAATGTGACCGCGGAAATCAAATATCGAAGAACCAAATATGGTCATGTGCATACTCATATCTACTATCACTGCAATCGCATAAAGCACTACGATTGCAAAGAACCATATATCACTGAACAAGATCTTATAAAGCAACTCATAGCCTATCTCCCAGAACTAAAACTAAACACACAATTTCTCATGAATGAGTTTGATGTTGAAATAAAGAGGTTGGAGCACATGAAGTCATCAGTAATTGGCAGTTGTCCGTCTAATTACGAAGTGACACCGCACAATACGATAACACCAATTCCAATAAGAAAAACTGAGACAACAGATGACATGTTACAAGAGTATCTGCTTCACATATTCCAGTACGGCACACCGGAAGAGAGGGTGAAAATCTTAAAAGGTATAAACTCTAGATTTCAATTAAGCCAAAGAAGATTGTTAATTCTGTGAAGTTCATCCGAAGCATAACTGAAAGCCTGAACGCTTTTTATCAGACTGACTCTTTAAAAACTTTTCAGACTCATTGAAGCCCTGTTTAATAGCCTTTTCAATTTTTTTTAGTTCAGCGATTTTTTTCTTATCTATATTCTTTGCTTGTTTCATGTTTTAATTCTAGAGGGATAAATTATGTTAATCAACAGTAATTTGGTATCTGTCTAGTAAGAATCTACACAGCCTCGTTCGAGACACCAGTGATTCTTCTTTATTTAGGAAAACATTATTTATTAGCGCTTGTTTTAGGATATCTAATTGTGTCTCCCCAAGAGATATCTTGTCTTGTGTAAGTGATAGAGTGTGTGTAATGGTGCTCACTGCTTTCCAGTTTTTAGTACATTTCAATACATTCAACATGCACTCAACCGCTCTTTGATGAAAGTGTGCAAAATCTGGATGGGAGACAAGGATATTAAAAAAGTATGTTGTTGTTTTTAATACGCCATATTTGTCATCTAAATCACATCCAACAGCTTGAATATGATCAAGCAAATCATATGTTTTTGTTTTATCTAAGGAAATTGGATATATAGTGGTTTGTTTATTTACCAGTCTATTTACAGCAAACCCTATTTCCTGATTGCAAAAAGTAGACCCAATTAATTTTTTCGATAATAGTGGGATAAATATTTCACAATTGTTTAGATGGGTTATTATTTCTTTATGAAAGTCTTGAGAGCCTACCAAATTATGCTTGAATAGAAATACATCAAAGCCATAACAATCTGCAAGGGTCTCTCTTATTATTTCGCCGGTTTCAACGTCAAGATGCGAGGCACAAATGAAAACCTTAATCTTATCCATAGATATTTCGGATATTTTACGCCTACATCAGGCTTAATTCTATTGATTTTGCTGAATACGAGGGAGGTTTGTGGCTTAGAACCGTGGGCATCACCTTTGGGAAGATTTTGGGGCATTTCCACGTCTCCAGGCTACTCTTGGGGGAGTATAGAATTTCGAGCATTTTTCGGCGGAACACAGCAACCCATCCATAGGTAGCACTCGCGTCTTGGAGCGCTACAAGGCTCTTTGCGGAGGCGGTGAGATTCGAACTCACGAACCAATTAAGGTTGGCAGTTTAGTAAACTGCTGCACTCGGCCGCTATGCGACGCCTCCAGAAAATGTATTTTGTATCTTATCCATCCCGAACTCTCATTCGCGACCTATATGCGGACTTGTCCGCCGTAGTCCGCCGAATCGGTGGACGAAGGAGGAGAGGGGTAGATTCGTCCGCCCAAAAGCGGAAGGTACAGGATTCGAACCTGTGCGGGATTGCTCCCACGAGTTTTCGAGACTCGCGCCATAAACCTCTCGGCCAACCTTCCGCTTAGTGGCGGATTCGAGACTAGCCCGTTCGTCCACTCCGGCACCTCTCCTTACCATTTACAAAACGCATCAACCCATTTCTCTCAACCACCCCGCCATATCTTTCCGTTCGTCAAAAAATTCTGCGGACTCACGGAGCGATTATCGGCGGGCACAGTCCGGCACACCTCCTTCCCATTATCCCTATGCATCAATCCAACCCTATTATACCTGTCATCACGCTGCTTTTTTATACATTAGTATCAGTCCAAAGATTATTGCATTCACCATCACAATCGTAGCACCTGCGGGAAGATCGAGGAAAAAAGAGATGGTAATGCCTATGAGTACTGAAAGAAGTGAAATGACTCCGCTTATCATCATTGCAGGCCGAAATCCTTTGGCTATCTGTAGTGCCGTCACAGCAGGGATGATCAGGAGCGCCGACACGAGCATCACCCCGACCACCTTCACTGATAGTACGACGGTGACGGCAGTCAGGAGCGTGAGAAGAATATTGATGTGATTCGTTCTGACCCCCGTGGTTTTCGCATATTCTTCGTCGAAGGTGGTGGAAAATAAGTCCCAGTAGAAAAAGTACACGACCGCAAGAACGATAACAGATAACCCTATAGTCAGGATTACTTCAGTAGTACTGATCGAGAGAATATTCCCGAACAAATAACTCATAAGATCGACAGTAAAACCCCTCGACTTACTTGCAAGTATTACTCCACTTGCAATACCGACTGAAGATACGATCCCGATCGCAGCATCGCCATATACCTTCGTTTTCTCACTAATCTTTAGGACGAGAAGAGACCCGAGCATCACGAAAGGTATCGCGATATAAAAAGGATATACACCGAGAAAAAGTCCTAGAGCGATCGCGCCGAAGCTTACATGCGAAAGCCCGTCACCGATAAGCGACATCTTGCGCAGGACGAGGAAAAGTCCCAAAGTCGAACAAATGAGAGCGACGAAGGAGCCCGCCACGAAGGCCCTTTGGATAAATGTGTATTGGAGAAAATGAAATATATCCATGTCAATAATTGTAATAAATATGATCAACAATCATCCATTGAGGATTGATATTGTCTTTGTTCTGCTCATAACTCGTCCAACCGTGCATAACGCGATAGGCTAACACTTATAGTATGAATGATTTCAGTGTCAACTGAACTCTCATCACTCGTACACAATGATCCTCACAAATCCAATATCAATCCTTACAAAAACAGTATCGGCATTCATACAAAAAACAGTCTCACGATCCTCACACTCCACGCTACATAGTTATGCATCCTTACAAATCCAATATCAATCCATTCCTTGTACTCTGTACCCTATATTTTCTTTCCACAATACAGACTCACGATCTTCACAATCCACACTACATAGTTATGTATCCTTACAAATCCAATATTCACCCCTTATATACACTGTACCTTGCCTTACCCGTCCACAGCTGGACGCGTAGGAGGGGACTTTGTACTTACTTCACATAAATCGACTTCACAATTATCCTGATTTACCCCTTCACCCGCTCAGATTCTTGAGCGGGAGCTTCCCCGAGGAAGCACATCTATTTCCCTGATTTCCTGACTACCTGATAGCCTGATTTCCTTACTTCCTGACCGCCTACCCATGTTGATGGCATATCACGTGATGCTCATAACTTCCAAAAAACTCATTCATTTTTTCAGATCTGCAAAAATCGGAAAATTTTCCATAAAAAATCATATTTTTGTCAAGATACATGAGCTTGTTCGCGTATCGTCCTATGTAGCCTGTGTCATGGGTTATAAACAGTATAGTAATCCCCATTTCCTTATTGAGTCGCTCAAGCATGGTAAAGAAAGATTCTCGTGACTCAGGATCAAGAGCTGTCGAAGGCTCGTCGAATATGAGCATTTCTGGTTTGGAAACAAGTGCACGAGCGAGGAGAACTTTCTGTTGTTGTCCGCCGGACAGTTCTGAAAACATTCGCTTTTTGAATTTGCCCATATTGAGCTCGGTAAGTACTGTATTTGCACGTTCTTCATCCTCTTGAGAAATGTGCTTCGGGTATGCTCGCCCAGACAGTAGTCCAAGCGTCACAATCTCGTCAACGGTGGCCGGGAAAAGAGGATTAATAGTTGTGGCCTTCTGGGGAAGGTATCCGATTTTTCCCCAGTGAGAAAAGTCTTTTTGAGATTTTCCGAACAATGCAATACTTCCTTTTGATATGGGGATAAGACCCAAGAGAGCTTTGACCAGTGTGGTTTTACCTGCGCCGTTTGGCCCTGCAAGACCTACGAAATCTCCTTGCTCAATGGAAAACGAAATACCCGATAAGGCTTCATTTTGCCCAAAACGCACAGACAGATTGGTTACTTGAATATTATTTTGCATAGGTATTTGTCATCCCGTTGGAAAACGGGATCTAGTTATTGCATCCTAGTCCAATTTGTAAATTCTTTAGATTCTTCTCCATTATAGACAAAAAAGAGACACCACTTTCAAAGTCTTGTTTCGCTATATTGTGAGCTGCGTTTAGGATCAGCAGCTGCGCATCGGTCTCATGTGCGAGAGTTTCCGCGAACTTTGGAGAACTAAGCTCCTCATAGAACACATATTGGATTTTGTCTTTTCGTATCTGTTGTACGAGCTGTACTAGGTCTTGAGCTGTGGGTTCAGCATCGGGAGAGATACCCTGTGCGGCGAAATACTGAAGATGATAGCGATCGGCAAGATATCCGAACGCGTAGTGTCCACCGTATACAATTTCATTTGACTTGCAGAGGGAGAGAGAAGTCTTGTATTTGATATCAAGCAGAGAAAGCTTATTTTGATATTCCTCTGCTTTTTGTCGATAATAGGTCGCATTGGACGGATCTTTCTCAGAAAAAGCGTTTGAGATATTCTCTATGATCATTTTGTCATTGTCAAAATCAAGCCAAATATGCGGATCGATGGAATCATTCTTATGTATTTGTTTGATGCGAGTAATATCTTTACTCGCGTTCACGACGAAAACATCCCTATCGGATATTCCCTTGACAATATCTTCCGCCCACGGCTCCATAAACTTCCCTGTATAGATGAATATGTCCGACTGGTTAATTTTCACCATATCGTTAGGTTTGGGTTCAAAACTGTGTGCTTCTACACCTGGAGGAAGCAGTAATGAGACCTCTATCTTGTCTCCACCGATGTTTTTCGCGAAGTCATACAGAGGAAAGATCGTGGTGACGACGTGCAACTTGGTTGATGATGTAACTGGGATAGATAATTTGAAAAAAGCCATGACTATAGCTGTCATTACAAAAGCAACACCGAGGGCAATACGAAATATTTTCATACATATTCTCATATGTCATTGCGAGGAGCGACTCTTGAATTCTGTACATAGAACGACGCGGCAATCTCAAACTGTACACAAGATTGCTTCGTCATCAATTAATTTGCAGATTCCTCGCAATGACACAAAAACTCTTAACGATTTATTTACATCTTTTACAGTATCCATAAAATTCGAGCGAGTGGTTCGTTATTTCGAATTTATTTACTTTTGAAATTGCTTTCTCTTGTTCCACTAAATGAGCACCAAGATCTACCTTGTCGATAGAGTGGCATCCGAGACATACGAGATGATGGTGATGATCGTGTGCTATCTCGTAATAATCGACGCCTGTAATCGTGTTTTTCCGCACAATCGTGTTCTTCACCAGGAACGCGAGTTCACGAAAGAGAGTAGAGCGATTGGGAATCACTGAACGATTCTGCAGGGCTGATACGATATCCTTCTGTGAGAGGAGACAATCTGAGTCGAGGAGTGCCCTGATGATCTCCTTGCGTGTCTTGGTGAGCCTTCCGCCCTTTTCTTTGATTATTTGGTAGAGAGATTCGGTATCCATAAATGCAACAATGTTGCAATAATAACAGGAAGATGTGACAATTTCAAGTGTGATAGAATTGCTGTATTCGTTTATAACTATTATTTATCCCTATGAAAATCAAATCCATCCTCGCACAGGAGATCCTCGATAGTCGAGGGAATCCTACGATTGAATGTGTTACTATACTCGAAGATGGCTCATCAGGCTGGGCTGCGGTGCCGTCTGGTGCGTCGACCGGTAAGTATGAAGCGGTAGAGCTTCGAGATGGAGACCCAAAGCGATACATGGGGACAGGTGTTCTCCAGGCTGTTTCAAACGTTAATACTGTTTTATCAAAGGTTGTGGTGGGTATTGATGCCCAAGATCAAAAAAAACTCGATGAAGCAATGATCGAAGCGGATGGTACAGAGAATAAGGCGAAACTTGGTGCCAATGCCATTCTTTCTGTCTCCATGAGTGCAGCTCGTGCTGAAGCCACGAGTGAGAAGCTACCTCTGTATGCATATCTCTCAAAGTATAATCCAGATCACAGAGATGTTTATACAATGCCAATTCCCGAGATGAATGTGATGAATGGTGGCAAGCATGCTAACTGGGCGACTGATATTCAGGAGTATATGCTCTTCCCCATTGGAGCGCCTTCAATTGTAGAAGCCGTCCGCATGAATGCCGAGGTGTATATGAATTTGAAAAAGATACTGAAAAATAAAGGTCATGCTATTTCTGTGGGTGATGAAGGAGGGTTCGCGCCACCGACACTCAAGAATAATGAAGAACCATTCCAGCTTATGTCAGAGGCAGTGGAGAAGTCGGGATATGCGCTTGGTAAACACATTTCGTTTGGTATTGACCCTGCAGCATCAGAATTTTTCAGAGATGGAAAATATGTGTTGAACAAAGAAGGAAAGATGATCACTAGCGATGAACTTGCAGATTTTTTCCGATCGCTTGCTACTCAATATCCTATTGTGTCGATGGAAGATATTTTCGCAGAGGATGATTGGGATGGGTTCCGAAAATATACGCAAGTAGACAATGGGAAAACACAGGTATTAGGTGATGATTTGTATGTCACCAATGTTAAACGACTTGAGCGTGGTATCAAGGAAAAAACTACAAACTCTATCCTTATTAAGCTAAATCAAATTGGTACAATTACGGAGACAGTAGAAAGTATTCTCCTTGCACGTCGCAACAACATGACTACTATCGTTTCGCATCGATCAGGTGAGACAGAAGATCCGTTCATTGCAGACTTTGTTGTGGCGATGGGAACCGGTCAGATAAAAACTGGGGCACCCGCACGGAGTGAACGCAATGCTAAATACAATCGATTAATGCGCATTGAACGCGAGCTAGGTGATAAGGCGCAGTATATGAAGTTTCCGTTTGAGCGATAGTGATTAAGAATGACAAATAATTATCGCCAGCCTCTTCCCATACCAAGACCCTTCCCTCTGCCGAATCCTAGAACATATTGGATGTCAATATTGTTCTGTTGAGCCCAGTTTTCTAGATCTGTCCGCTGAGCTTGCATTTTCGCTCTCCGCTCTTCGGGTGTGAGATCTTTCAGTGTATCCTTATCTTTCTCTCGCTGTGCCTGGAGCTCTGTATGTTTGGAGATGATCAATCGCTTCTGAGCTTCGGTAAGTTTACCCTCCTTAACGAGTGCATCAAGCTTATTAGTCAGCTTCTGTTGCATCTGAGCCTGCCGCTCGTCTCGGACCGTGTCAAACACGGATCGCACGTCGTCCGTTTTCAGACCAAATTTCTGGACAAGTCGCTGGATCAATGTTTCATTATTTGCACCGTCCCAGCCGCGTGCATATATACTCGTCGCCCCCCAAGCCATGACGGCTGCGGTAGTTACCGTCACGACCGCGAGTTTCATAGAATGTTTCATAGGAATATATGAAATTGTTAATAGGAAGAGTATAAAAAATGATCCTGAAAAGAGGCTGAACAAACCACAGTAACGATAAACAGTAGCAGTAGCAGTAACATTGATAGAGAGATGACTTATAAAGACAATGGACAAAAAACGGTAATGTTTAAGTCGTGTATAATGCGATATGGATTGTATTACTCATATTAATATCCTCCTATGAAAGCTATGCGCAGTTTGTCTAAAACAGTTACCCAGCAAGATTCTGATGCATGCAGACACACGCTTATTTGTGGAACCCCTAGCACAGGTATTTCAGTGTATCTGAACTATCTAATGCAACAGGATATTCAAAAAGGCAGAAAGATCATACTCATCGACCCATGGGGTGATCTGGTAAAAGAAATGACTACCACGGTGGGTGATAAGGCTCAGCTCATCGACCTGTCGAACGAATCTGCGAGTGGGTTATGCAGCATTTTCCACACAACTTCTGCTCAAGAATATGACACTGTCGCACAAAACGTCATTGACCTTTTTGTCCATATATACGATCCCGACCATAGGGGAGTCATTGGTCCCAGGTTTGAGTTTGCAGCACGGAATATTATCCTTGCACTGCTCTATGCTGGCATACCGAGTTTCGAGAACATGCATAAGGCGATGGTCGACCCAACATTCATCCAATCACTTCTTCCCCATGTGCCAGAGGGACCCGTGCGTCAATATTGGTCGGCGCAAATGGCACAAACGTCGGATTTTCATAAGTCAGAGATACTCGATTATGTGGTGTCGAAATTTGGAATATTTATGCAGAAAGGACCAATAAAAACTATTTTCGAAAGTAGCAATACACGACATGACCTGATCTCACTCATGGATACGAAACAAGTGGTACTTATAGATACATCCGTTGTCCGCACGAGTAATGCTATTGCAATTGTCGTATATATGGCTCTCGGAGCCAAGATACTAGAACTCATTAAAACCAGTCAGGATCCAAAGTCCATCTATATCGATGAAGTAAATATGTTTGCTGGTTCAGAGTCCATAGTGCAAGCATTTGACGAAGGGCGAAGATCCCACACTGAGTTTACGGTCGTCTCGCGCGATCTTGAGAATATGCAGGTATCGTTACGCTCGCGGATTTTGCGTTTCGGGACTTTGGTTGCATTTCGTCAGGCAGTAAAAGATGGTCAGTTGCTTGCTGAGCACTTCCTAGCTCCGTCGGTGACTTCGCATACTCTCGCAACACAAAAAAAGTATGCGTTTAGTCTAAGATATCTGGATGGAGGAGAGATCAAGGTGTCTACCGACAATACCATCAACTTACCTTCATAGTGCGTGATCCTAACAACTCGTCGACGTTATTCCAAGAGGGCTGAATCTGATTTTTCATGTCAACATCCAATTTCTTCGCGTAAAAACTCGTCGGACAATATGTCATCCTGCTTGCCC
>JAYRHC010000002.1:0-3108 GCA_041907525.1 Candidatus Woesebacteria bacterium | reverse complement strand
TTCGAATGGGATGAGCGTAAGGATGTCAGTAATCGACTTGAGGGATCCTTCGACAGGCTCAGGATGACGCGTTGTGCTGTTCTTTCTCGTCACCTCGAGTGAATCGCGTCAATTTTTGGCGCTGGAGCATGGCGCCAAGCAAGAGCACTATATGAAAAAAAACATAGTATACACTGATGCACCCGCAGATATCGATTTTTCAAAACTTGTTGCTGTTGATCCTCGCTCTTTGGGATTACCTACTCCCGAGCAAGTTGCTGCACTGATAAAAGGGGAAAAAAGAAGAACAAGAAAAATCACCATCTCCCTCGATGTGGGGTCTATAGAATATTTTCGAGATCAAGCAACTTTGCACAACACAAAGTATCAAACGATGATCAAGACTCTCTTAAACGAATACGTGCATAAGGCGCAAGAAGCGAGTGGTACTCCTTGAAGACACTTCATAAGCAAATCTGTATACTGTCTGTCATACTTCACCTATGGGCAAAATTCGTGCTTTATTCGCCATACTAACCATCGTATCCCTATGGTTTGCTCATATCCCTAGCGCAGAGGCTTACGGAGTGGGTTGGTGTCATTATTTCGGTGGCACGAATAATCCCAATGTACAGTACATCTACCCGGGATCATCACTCACCTGGGCAAAGGTTGAGCCGACCGAAGGGAACTATAATTTCAGTGAGCTCGATACGTTTATCCAGCAAGCACGGGCAGTCGGGAAGAAGCTCCATATCCAATTCCTCGTCAGTAACCCCAGTGTCGACGCTGACAGAATGTTGACAGTCCCCCAGTGGGCGATCGATAAGGGAATGCATGTAGTCACTTCGTCTGGAGGGTTTCCCACCATGCCGATCCAATGGGACCCTCTCTACATGCAATACCACGAAAAACTGTTGAAGGCGTTCGCCGCGCGTTATGAAAAACCCGAATACTACGACGTGATCGAAGCAGTCGTGATGCAAAGCGGGGGAAATTGGGGAGAGATGGCGCTTCCCGTGAAAAATGCTGCAGATAAAGGTGCAGACGCCGATGCACTCAACCCAGATAATCTCTTCGTGAGAGAGATCGCGCGAGTTTTTCTCGGTTCGGAAGATCGTGCAGGGGAGATCGCACGCAAAGAAGGGAATAGATGGATATTCGATGATTATTTCATCCGCGCCGTAAACAATATCACGGATCTGTACGCACGATCACTGACCCATTATCCATTCGCGATACAGCTTGGCTATGGGCTGACATGGCAGCAGAGAGTAGGGCAGGAGCCTGTGGAGTTCGGGATTAGTCACTATGGAAGCCGGATGTGGATACGCTCTGCCGCGTGGGGAAGCTTCGATATGGGGAATAGTGATCCGAATGCACAGGATTTCTGGGGAAGGTATCAGGACAGGACGGTGCTTGCTTATGAGGTAGGACATCCTTCATGGTGGTGTGCAGCAGAAGGGGGGAACCAGAAAGGAGGATGTTATGACTGTTGCCAGTGGGATACGAAAGCCGAAGCGAATAGACACAATTCCAACAATATCACCACGGCATTGAACTCAGGAGCAGTCGCGGTATGCTTACAGCAAGAGTTTTTTCATAATCCATCCAAGTACAATCTAGACTTTAGCAGATTATCATCAGGGCTTCTTGAAAATGCTCGGAAACGATCGAATCTGCTCGGTGACGTACCGCCCGTGCCCTCTCCCACCAGTACGCCCAGATCTATCACAGCGACCTTAGCACCCCCGCACACACCCGTCCCCCGTGTTACTGATGACTCCATACGTGCGACACCCACCCAGTCTGCGCGGTCAACGATGGAACCCACTCAGGTAATGCCTTCACCTCTCATTCCAACGTCCCCTTTGCCTACAGCAGTCGATTGGACAACACTGAAAGTCAATACGCAAACATCCTCACCCATACAGCGAATACTCTGTCAAAATACGATGGGAACACGAACAGGTTTGGGGCTTATTCTCAGCCTCCCTGAGACAGTGGCGACATCACTGTTGGATGTAGATACCTCGATTGAAAGAGCAATAGAAACAAGTCTGAGAGATATTGCGGGGAAATGGGCTCATCAGACTAACTAATACTCGCTTATCGGGGCTGAAGTCTTTTCAGATCCTCCTCGACCATCATCTTGATAAGATCCTTAAATGATGTGTGAGGCTTCCAGCCGAGCTGCTTCCGTGCTTTATCTGATCTTCCGAGGAGAAATGGAACCTCTGCAGGGCGCATGTGTGCGGGATCGATCTTCACATATTTTTCCCAGTCTTTGATCCCTACGCACTCGAACGCGAGCTGAATCATATCTTTCACGGTGTGAGCTTCACCTGTCGCGACAACATAATCATCAGCCTTGTCTTGCTGGAGCATGAGGTACATCGCCTCGACGAAATCACCCGCGAACCCCCAGTCTCGCACCGCATCGAGATTCCCCATACTGATACTGTCTGCAAGACCAAGCTTAATACGTGCGACACCATCAGTGACTTTCCGAGTGACGAAATTGATGCTCCGTATGGGTGACTCATGATTGAAAAGAACGCCATTGGAGGCAAATATTCCATATGATTCTCGGAAATTGACACACATCCAATAGGCATAGAGCTTACTTACACCGTAGGGCGAGCGGGGGTGGAATACGGTATTCTCATCCTGGTATCCGCCATCGTTTGAGAGTCCGAACATCTCACTTGTCGAAGCCTGATACATACGAGTGGTGGGGGAAAACATCTTGATCGCATTGAGCATATATAGCACCCCGAGAGAGTTGATCTCAGTGGTGAGCTTCGGCTGGTCGAAAGAAGCGCGAACGAAGGACTGGGCTGCGAGGTTATATACTTCTGTAGGCCTTAAAGTGCGAATGAGATTGTATAGAGAAGACTCATCGCTCATATCGCCCTCAACGAAATTGACTTGCTTTGTGACATTGAGGAAATCAAGATTCGAATAGTTCGGGTTGCTGTAGCGACGAACCATCCCGTATACCTTATAGCCCTTTTCGACAAGCAACTTCGCGAGATATGGGCCGTCTTGACCTAGGATTCCAGTGATAAGGGCTGTTTGGGACATAGATATACGGAGAATAATAAATGATAGAACATTGTAGCATAT
>JAYRHC010000001.1:0-1567 GCA_041907525.1 Candidatus Woesebacteria bacterium | reverse complement strand
ATGCACTCAAGAAACAATCTCCCGACTATGTCGTAATGTTCGCTGGACTCGATCTTGCCGCTCCTGAGGGCAGACCCATGTATGGGGATGCATACATCTTCTTGCAAGAAAGCATGAAAGCATTCTGCCAATACTTCACCGATCAGCAGCTTCCTTGTCGGGACTCTATCGATGCGATCGCGTCACATTCTTATCCGAATCCGGGCTTCGTGGGGAGCCCTTATGATGCAGGACGCACTTCTATCCGCGGGTATCAGTATGAGATCGCTTGGTTTGAAAGCCTCATTCAGAAGACATTACCCGTATACATTACCGAAACGGGATGGGATGCGAAGCGGCTCGGTCAAGATACCACCGCCTCGTATTTCGTGACTGCATTTGAGAATGTATGGTCTCTCGACCCACGCGTGAAAGCAGTGACCCCATTCTTACTGAACTATCAGGGCGAACCCTTCTTACAATTTTCGTTTTTTAGTCAAGGTGATACCCCCGAGCCGTTTCCGAAATACACCCGTATACAAGCACTTGCCAAAGCCGTCGGTACTCCAGACATCGTCGACACTGCCTCCCTTGCCGTTGATTTACCGCCTCGGGTAGTAGAGGAGTCTGAATACGAGATCCCGGTGATGATCAAAAATACAGGACAGGCTATCTGGGAGAAAGGGGAATATCTCATTTCTATACAGAAACCCACAACACCTGGGTTTGAGCTATACGCGGAGCCAGTAGAGCTTCCGAGACTCAAACCATTCGACACAGTGCAAGCTAAGCTTCACGTAAAAACAGGAGCCAGCAATCAGATCAAGACAGGACTTGTCACGGTATCTCTCACACACAGGAATATCGTAATAAGCTCCACTCTCCCGAAAAATATCACGATGGAGCTCCGACCGAGCCTATCTCTCCAGCTTACTCTTCTTTCGAAAGGCCTCAGCACAGGAGACGATTTCGAAGTACAGATTTTCGATATCACAGAACGCCTCGTATTCAAGCAGTCGCCCATCAATGTGACTCTTGGAAGGGCACAAATATCGAGTATCTCCAACATCATCCCCGAGAGACAATATCGCGTCGTAGTGCTGAAACCGTACTATCTACCACGTCAAGTTATCACGAAATTCAGGGTAGGGGAGAATACTCTCACATTTGAGCCTTTATTGCCGTTCGACTTTGATCGAGATGGTAAGCTTTCGCCAGGAGACCTGAGAGGATTATTGATTAGAAACAATTCTACCGATAAGAACTTCTTCGAGAAGATGCAATTATTGTTACCGTAACAAACCCCTTCCGCCCCCCTCCACTCGTGGAGGGGGACACCTTCCCAAGGGAAGGATGCTCATTTGCTTCCTCGGGGAAGCTCCCGCTCAAGAATCTGAGCGGGTGAAGGGGTGACTCGCTATGCAACGAGCGATTTCAATGTCTCCATTCTTGCCTTGATCTCCTGGTTTGGGGCTCTGGAGAGATAACTTCCCACACAGAAAATGTCTGGATGATATGTGGCGGGAAGTGAAAGTATGTGCTGTATTGACTGCGGATGAATGCCTCCATCGACCACGACCTTACCCTT